>CBEVZO010000199.1:0-6602 GCA_965554365.1 uncultured Anaerolineae bacterium | reverse complement strand
CCCAACGCACCGCAGTTGGCGATTGTGGGCGTGTATCCGGAGGTGGCGAGCATCCACCAGCCGGCGGGGATCATGCTTGAGGTATCCGGGCGTGATATCATGCAGGTGAATTACGCCGTGGGGTACTTCGTGGATGGTGATCCGAATCAGCGCGTAGTGTTGGACTTCGATTACCTGGTGTCGCGCACGACGACGGCGACGGGGGCGGACATTGTCGATTGGTCTGACGGTGTGACAACACGCACCTTCTCCTGGGAAGCGGAAGTGCCGCTCCTGACGGATGGGGTCAACGAGTCGTACGGGCTACTGATCCCGAACCGTGACAACCCCGATGTGGCGCTGGTGAATGGTTTCTACCAGTCGGCGCGTGGTGGCGCGGAAGTCGTGGCGCAGATGCTGTTTGACCTGAATACGCAAGCAGCGACTGCGGTGTGGGGTCTCAACGAAACGGCCAGCGGTAACTTGCAGCCGTTTGAGTTGGCGGTTGAGGCGGGCGACACGTTCACGCCGGAGTGGTTGACGCTGGATGCAGATAATCAGCTCAGCGGGTCGAGCCGGGGCACTACACTGACGATGGCCGGGCCGGATGTGGGCGTGACGTTCAACAAAGTGCCCGCGCCGTCGGGACAGTATGCGATCAGCTTCGTGGCGGAAAATGTGGCGGGTGAGACTACGCTCAGCGAGTCACTGCTGACGATCAATAATGATGGGTTGGATGCGACGCTGCGCGGGTACACTGATCTGGCCTATGGTGTGAACTTCCTGTACCCGGCGCACTGGCTGCGTCCGCGCTTCACGCCGGATGGCACGCGGCTGTTCACGGGCGATCTGATGACGGATACGTTCATGAGTCTGTTCCCGTACACGGATGTGGCCTCGGCGGAAGAAACCGACGCGGCGATCCGTGCGAGTTGGAACACGCTGGATAACCTGCAAGTGGTGCAGCAGCAGGTCGTCGAGATCAATGGGTTGCCTGCGTATGTCACGGACTACTCGTATACCTATCAGGGCGCAAATCGGGTCGGCGCGGTGATTGCGATCTTCGTGCCGAGTCAGGGCGTGGGGTATGCGTTCGATATCGACGCGCCTGCCGAGAGTCCAGACCAGGCACAGGCGGCACTCCAGGCGCTCGTGGCGAGCATCAACTACTTCGATCCGCAGGCGGAACTGGGGTCGGGTACATGGCAGTCGGCGGTGTTGCTCAATGGTCTGGTGTCGTTCCCGGTTCCGGCGACGTGGGGCCAGGAAGTCAGTGGCAATTGGACGATCTATGGTCCGGCGGCGGACGAGAGTACGTTCGTGGCGCTGGGTGCGGAGCAGGCCTCTGGCATGACTAACGAGCAACAAGCGCAGAGTTGGGTGGAACAGTTGCAGGCCAGCGTGCAGAATCTTGACATCCGGGCGACGGAGCCGTTTTACATCGGCGGACGCGAGTGGCATGTGGTGGTCTTTACATACGATGCCGAGGTCACGATTGGCGGCGCGTTCTTCACGACGACGGTGGGCGGTCAGGACATTGTGTTCTGGATCGAAGCACCGAACGCGCAGTTCGACGCGCTGTATGCTGACGTGTTTGCGGTGGTGTTGGGCGGGTTTGAGTTCGGGGGGTAAGTCGCACCCCACCTCACCCCCCGGCCCCCTTTCCCGGTCAAGGCGCTTGCAAGCAAGCGTTCGAGAGGGGGAGAAAAGCACTGAATATACGGCGTTGTAGGACTATGCGCCCAGTGAGTGTGAGGCTCAGCGGGTGCGGATCAGCCCCTCCCCTAAATCCCCTCCCCATTGCGCTCCGCTAATGGAGAGGGGACTTTGCTGCGCGGGTTGCTTGAGGGCGGGGAAGAAGCACTGAGAGATCGATAGTGTACGGTAATGCGCCCGGTGAGTGTGAGGCTCAGCGGGTGCAATTTTGTTATGTTGCAGTTGATTTTGGAGCGGGCGGTGTGATATCATAACGATCTTCACATGGAGAGAGTGGACGTATGACACGAATCGTAATTCTGGCAGATATTCACGCGAACTTGCATGCGTTTGAGGCGGTGCAGGCGGACATCCCGCAGGTTGCGCCGGACTTGATCATTGTCAATGGCGACATGATCAACCGGGGGCCGCAGAGCCTCGAATGTCTGGAAGCGGTGCGCGCGACGGGGTGGCCGGTGGTCTATGGCAATCATGAGGAATACGCGATCATGCGTCAGGGCGATGATTACCCTGATGAGTGGAAAGCGCCGTTTTTTGAGCCGTTTCAGGAAGTCGCTAACGCGCTGAGCGCAGAGCAGATCGCGTTTATCAAGGCGCTGCCGCGTTTTCGGGTGGTGGAAGTGCCGGGACTGCCCGCGCTGTATATCGTGCATGGGAGTCCCTTCGCGTTGAACGATGGGTTGGGGCACTGGTTGAGCGAGGACGAGTTGCGCGAACGGCTCGACGCGGTTGAGCAGCCGGTGATGATTGGCGCGCACACGCATCGCCCGTTTGATCAGCGCATCGGATCGCGGCGCGTGCTGAATTGTAGCGCGGTGGGCATTCCCTACAACGGCGATCCTCGCGCGCAGTATCTTGTATTGACCGGGCGTGATGGCGACTGGCACGCGGAATGGCGTTATGTGGCGTATGACCGCGAGCGCATTTATGCGGCGTATGCGGCGAACGGATCGCTCAAGCACGCGATCAACCACCTGTTCATGTTTGAGGTGGAGACTTCGACCTTCCACTTCGCCCCGTACCGCAAATTCTGCGAGGATCGCGGTCTGGACCGTGAGCAGGTGGCGAGTATTAGCGCGTACCGTGATTTTGCGTGTGACACCAAGCCGGGGCGCTCGATGAAACCTGTCGCGCCGCACCCGAACGGAGATTAGATCGGCATGGCGCGAGTCAGACTCAAACGTTTCAAGGTGAGCAAGCCGTCGCCGGATGCGCTGGCGACGTATATGCGGATGTATACCGGGCGCGAGTTGTACCATCTCCCGGATGATGTGCCGCCGATCACGTCGCACTCACTGTTTGGCGTCGATGCGCCGCTGGTGTTTGATCTGGGTTGCGGGCGCGGTGAGTTCATAGTGGGGCAGGCGGCGCAGCGACCTGATGAGTTTTTCGTGGGCTTCGATTGGCATGTGAAATCGCTCTGGGACGGTGTAAATCGCGCGGTCAAAGCGGACGTGACGAATGTGCGCTTCGTCAAGGCGGATTTCCGGCAGGCGTTGGCGCTTGTGCCAGGGGGCGCGGTGAGTGAGGTGTATCTGCTGTTCCCGCCCCCGATTATGGAATATGGCAAGCGCAAGAAAGACCCGCTGATGGAGGCATCGCTGCGGGCGATTCATCGCGTGTTGGAGCCGGGCGGGTGGTTCCACTTCATGACGGATGGTGCGGACTATTTCCAGCTTAAGCTGACGTTGATCGCGTGGACGGGGTTGTTTGAGGTGCTCAAAACCACGTCGCAGGGGTTGGATGACGGGCACACGCGATTTCAGCGCATCTGGGAACGGTTCGATGTGCAGGCGCATCGGGCGGAGTGCCGGAAGGTGCCGGAAATCTCACCCCCCGGCCCCCTCTCCCGCCAAGCCGGAGAGGGGGAGTAAGCGCGTTCACGCAGGTTATGCGTGTGTGAAGCGTTACACCTTGCGCGCGATGAAGATGCCCGTGTCCTTCGTGATCGTGATTGCGCCAGTGGCGGACATTTCCTCTGTGATCATCTGGTGCAGCGCCGCGATATGCGCCTCGGTTTTGAGGTCGGTGGGAGCCATCGAAAGGATGTAGGCGATCAGCGGCTCGACTTCTGTCACGACCAGCGCATCCTCGTATAGATGCTTCTCCACCTGTGGGAACATGACTTCGATCTGCGCCCCGCCGGTTTCAATCTCAAATGGGTTGTGCTTGAATTTTTGGTGCAGCCGATCAAATACATCGGGCGCGAGACGCTGGCCCAACGCGTGAATTTCTTGCAGGTGGCGCAGGCCGTTGGTCGCGGCGTAGAACAGGCCGCCGGGTTTCAATACGCGGCGAATTTCGCGGATCGCCTGGGTGATATCCGGTACATGGTAGAGCATGTGGTTGGCGACCACGCCGTCGAATGTGGCGTCGTCGAAGGGGAGCGCCTGGGCGTCGCACTGCTCAAACGCGAATTGTGCGTCGTCTTGCAGCGCGGCACGGGCTTCGCTCACCATGCCGGGAGAGAAGTCGGTGAGCGTGATCTGCCAGTTCGCCGGGACGCGATCCCGGTTGTGCCGCCACAGCCAGCCGGGGCCGCAGCCGAGTTCGAGCAGGTGGGCGTCGAGCGGGAATTCGAACTGGTCGAAGACCCACTGATGCCAGCCGGTGCGGTTAGTGCTGAAGCGTTCGTGCAGCGTGGCCCGCGCGCTGAGATTGCCGGAGTTGGCGTATTGGTGTTCGAGCAATTGTTGCTGGTTCTGGCGCAGATTGCCGGTCATGGGTTCTCCTCCTGGTGTCGGGCGTGGAACAGGTTGTGTACCTCACTCCCGCGTGATAAATCGCGCTCCTTACGCAGAACGGCGGAGGCAGGCACACGGGCGAGGTCGCGTGCGGACGGCGAATACTGGGCCTCCTCATTGTCACCCCGAACTCCCATTTAAGCGCGAACGGGGTAAGGTTGCACGACGGATGCCCGCTTGTTAGCTGACGGCTCGCTGACAGTGCAGTCGTCCGGGGCGGCGAGAGCGTCGCGCTCCACTGCAAGGCGCACGCTCGCCAGCAGCAAGCCGAAGATGATCCACACAACGGTCATGGTGCTGTGGAACAGGTCGATCTTGAAGTAGAAATGGTCGAAGACGCCGCCCGCCAGCACGCCGACGATGCCCGCCGATAGCCCTAACCACACGTCATCGAGATCGGGCGCGGCGCGTAACTGTCGGAAGTGCATGAAGCTGTAGACGAAGACGCTCAGCAGCATGATGATGTACGCGGCGAGGCCGATCAGCCCTGCGTGCGAGGCGATGGTGAGGTAGGTGTTCGCGACGCCGAGATACAGGTCGATCTCCGGTGTGCCGCTGAACCCCACGCCGATCACGGGGTGGCGTTCGATCAGGGTGAGGGCATCTTGGTACTCGCCCCAGCGCATCTGGGTTTCAACGTCTTGATTGTTGAACCCGGCGGCTAGCTTATCAACATAACGCTGTGTCACGGGGAGGAACAGCATCAACATGCCCGTGAGCAGCATGATCAGCAGCAGGCGACGGTAGCGCACCACCGCGATGAATCCGAACGCCGCCGCGAGCGAGAGCATCGACCCACGCGAATCGGTGAGGAATAGCGCGATGCCGATTACGCCGAGCAGCCCCGCCGCGATCCAGTGGTTGATCACCGGTTTGCGGGCGAAGACTTGCGGCGCGGTCACGGCCCCGACCATCAGCAGAAAGCCGCCGAAACCGTTGGGATCGATCCATGTGCCAATCGCGCGCTCGTTGAGGACGGTCACGGCATCTTCGCGGTAGCGCAGCACCCCGCCCACCGGATATTGGAAGCGGCCCAGGCGGTTGAGTAGTGCCTCGGCGCTCGGATCGGGCAGCGCCCACAGGAAGATGCCGAGCAGTGCGGAGAGTGCGCCGCACAGCATCAGCACGAGTACGGCACGGCGCAGTTTGCCGGTATCGCGCATCACGTCCACCAGCACAGGAATCAGCAGCAGACTCATGAGCATTTCGAGGACAGTGCGCAGTGTGCGCGGATCCATAGCGGCGTGACGCAGGCCCATGAGATAGGCGAATAACATTAGGCCGGTGAAGCCGATCACGATGGGGGTGATGGGTGTGGAACGGAACAAGCGCCGTTTCCCCGCCATCCATTCCAGCAGGTAGACGGCGAAAAACGCGCCAATCGCGCCGTCAAGGAACGTGGGGGTGGGCGAAAAGTTCAGCGGGACTTTGCCGAAGGGCAGCAGCGCACCAACGGCAATGGTCACGTAGAGCGCGCCATGTAGATTAGTGACGATGTAGAGGGCGGTCGCCGCGCCGATCACGACACCAAACGCCATCACGGGTTCGAGCAGCACGATCAGCAGACCGAGCAATCCGCCGACCGTGCCGATGATGGCTCCGGTGGCGATAGCCGGGATGCGGCGATCATCAGACGTGAGTAGTGCATCAAACATAGTGGGCTTCCCTGGTGAGTGTGGTGATCCCCGCTATGCGCCACGACACTGTGCGCGGCGCAGTGTTTAGTCGGGGATACGTTCTGCCAGGACCAGCCCCCCAAAAAACGCTGAGGCAGCCATGATTGCCAGGATGCTGCCCTTCAGCTCCCCTACGTTGGTGAAGAACCAGTACGACGCAAAGACACACAGCATCGCAACTATGGACATGACTCCGGCGACGCGTGCGCCCCGAATGCTGGTGCGCATGTTGGGCAGTTCGCCTTTGAGCAAGCCGCTGTACGCATACACGCTTGAGAGCAAGAATCCTAGCATCAACGCGATAAACAGCGGTGAAGATGGATCATCTGCGCGGAAATTCATAAGATTTTGTCCGTTCTCAGCGTTAACCAGTCGCACCCCCAATTATACCGCCTGATGCGTGTGTGGCACAATGGTGCAAGTGACAATCTAACCTCACCCCCCGGCCCCCTCCTTTCAGGGGTAGGTATTTCATTTGGGGGACCGT
>CBEVZO010000198.1:0-6602 GCA_965554365.1 uncultured Anaerolineae bacterium | reverse complement strand
GGTGCAGTTGAAGCAGAGCGCAGACCTCCACACCTCCACGTTTAACCAGATGGTGATGTACGAAGTAGCGAAAGATGGTTTCATCGACGCGCATCTAGACGTATTGAGTGACGTGTATCGTAAGCGCCGGGATGCAATGCTCGCGGCGATGGATCGCTTCATGCCGCCGGAAATCCAGTGGACGCACCCGGCGGGCGGTCTGTTCCTGTGGCTGCACTTGCCGGACGGTATGCGGGCAATGGACTTGTTCGATGCGGCGATCAAACGTGATGTGGCTGTTGTGCCCGGCGATGCTTTCTACACGACGGATGATGCGCCGTCCTGCGCGCGTATCAATTTTTCCAACGTGAACGAAGACCTCATCGCTGAGGGCGTCAAACGGCTGGCTGAGGCGATCAAGGCGTTGATGACTGCGCGTGCGCCTAGCGCGTCTTCCTGATTTTCATCTGCGTTATCTACTACCCAACCGGAGATAGTGGTTGTTATGGATTGGTTGAGTCAATACGAACCCAAGATTGTCACTGCGGAAGAGTCGATGCAAGTGCTGCGCGACGGCTACCGCATCTTCATGACGGGCAACTGCTCGGTCCCTCAGGTGGTGATGGACGCCCTGAGCGAGTGCGCCCAGGAGTTACGCAATCTCACATTGATCCAGGTGCTGACCTTTGGCAAGGCGGAATACGTCAAGCCGGAGTTGGCGGGCCGCATCCGTGTGAACTCGCTGTTTATCAGCGGCAACGTGCGCGATGCTGTGAACGATGGTCGCGCGGACTTCACGCCGGTCTTTCTGTCGGAGATTCCGGGGATGTTCCGTTCGGGCCGCGTGCCGATTGACGTGGCGTTGATTCAGGTTTCACCGCCGGATAAGAACGGCTACTGCTCTTACGGCGTCGAAGTCGGCGTGACCAAGACTGCCGCCGAAACCGCGAAAATCGTGGTCGCGGAAGTGAATCCGCACATGCCACGCACGCTGGGGGATAGCTTCATTCACGTGTCCAAGCTGAATTACGTGGTCGAGGTGGATTATGCGCTGCCCGAAGTCCACATGGCGGTGTCCTCGTCGGAGCAAGAAGCTATTGCCAACCATCTGGCGGCGATCATCCCGGACGGGGCGACGCTGCAAATGGGCATCGGCGGTATCCCGGATGCGGTGTTGCGTAAATTGCACAATCACCGGCATCTTGGTATACACACGGAGTTGTTCTCCGACGGCGTGGTTGATCTGGTCGAGCGCGGCGTGATCACCAACGAGCGCAAGACGTTCCATCCTGGCAAGATCGTCGCCGGGTTTGTGATCGGCACGCAGCGTCTCTACGATTTTGTGGACGATAACCCCATCGTCGAACTGCACCCCACCGAATACATCAACGACCCGTTCAACATCGCTAAGAACGAGCGCATGGTGTCGATCAACTCTGCCATCCAGGTCGATCTGACTGGGCAGGTGTGCGCGGACAGCCTCGGCCCACGCTTCTATTCGGGCGTGGGCGGTCAGGTGGACTTTGTGCGCGGGGCTGCGCGTAGTGTGGGCGGAATGCCGATCATCGCCATGCCCAGCACGGCAAAAGGCGGCACGATCAGCCGTGTTGTGCCTATCCTGACGTCGGGGTCCGGTGTGACCACCACGCGCAACGATGTGCATTATGTCGCTACTGAGTTTGGCGTGGCCGATCTGTATGGGCGTTCGATCCGTGACCGCGTGAAGGCGCTGATCGATATTGCCCATCCCAAGTTCCGCGCGGAATTGGCGGAGGCTGCCGGAGAGGTCTACGGCGTGGGCCAGTGGGTGGGTGTTGATCTGCCCGCTGATCACGGTTCTGGCGTGGCGAACGGTGCGTCTGCATCGCCCCAAGATATTTCTGAAGCTTAGGAGATTTAGGAGTTGAGTTGCATGGCAAAGGGACGGATTGAAATCAACGTCGCAACGTGCAAGGGTTGCCAACTGTGTACTGTCGCCTGTCCACAGGGCATTGTCGAGATGTCCACCGACCAGCCGAACGCCAAGGGTTACTACCCGGCGGTGCTGGTCGATCCGGAAGGCCAATGTACCGGGTGTGCCCTGTGTGCAGTCGCCTGTCCCGACGTGTGTATTACAGTGTATCGCGAAGTTCCCGCGAAGGCGCGCCGCGCTGGGGCCGCAGTCTAGGCCGTGTTGACATTTGTGCTTGGAAACAGAGCCTAGTGTCAACACTACCAAGCCCGGTAGTGGACGCCGTTAGCGGCGGAGGAGTGAAAAAACTTATGGCTTTAGAACTGATGAAAGGCAACGAAGCGCTGGCCGAGGCCGCGATTCGCGCGGGTGTCGAAGCGTACTTCGGGTATCCCATCACCCCCCAAACCGAGTTACTCGAACACATGGCGAAGCGGATGCCCGCGTTGGGCCGCGCGTTTGTACAGGCGGAAAGCGAAGTCGCCGCGATCAACATGGTCTACGGCGCGGCCTGCACCGGGACGCGCGTGATGACTTCATCATCCAGCCCCGGTATCAGCCTGATGCAAGAAGGACTGTCGTACATCGCCTGTTCAGAAGTGCCTGCTGTGGTTGTGGACATCATGCGTGGCGGTCCGGGCCTGGGCAACATCCAACCCTCGCAGGCGGACTACTTCCAGGTGACGCGCTCTGCCGGGCACGGCGATTTCCATCCGCTTGTACTCGCGCCGTCCTCGGTGCAAGAAGCTATCGATTTGATGGTTGAAGCGTTTGACCTGGCGGAAAAATATCGCACGCTGGTGTTTGTTGTCGCGGACGGGATGATCGGGCAGATGATGGAACCCGCCGAACTGCCGCCCATGCAGCCGTTGAAGAAAACACGTCCCGACTGGGCGCTGACCGGTGCAAAGAGCCGCGAACCAAATATCATCACGTCGCTAGAATTGGACGCACCGAGCCTGGAAGCGGTGAATGACCGTTTGCAGGCTAAGCTGAAGGTGATCCGCGAAAATGAGCAGCGTTCGACCGAGATGCTGACTGACGATGCCCAATTGGTGGTGGTCGGTTATGGCACGGCGGGCCGCATCGCGCAGACGGCGATCAAGCACGCACGCGCCGAAGGGATGAAAGTCGGCCTGTTCCGCCCGGTGACACTGTGGCCGTTCCCTGAAATACGGCTTTCGGCGCTGGCCGACCACGTGGATGCTATGCTCGTCGTGGAGATGAACGCGGGCCAGATGCTTGACGATGTGCGGTTGTGCGCGGGCGGGCAGATTCCGGTGTCGTTCTACGGACGGACCGGCGGTGTGGTTCCCGTGCCGGAAGAAATTTACGACAAAATTGTTGAGCTGTACGAAAAACTCCCCCCCCCAGTGAAAAGTAGGAGACAGACATTATGACTACCGCACTGGCAATTGAAGAACAAGTGGTATATCAGCGACCTGAGTCGCTGGTGGAAGTAGCGACGCACTACTGCCCCGGCTGTACGCACGGAATCGCGCATCGCCTGGTGGCGGAAGTGCTGGACGAACTGGATATGCGCGAACGGACGATTGGCGTCTCGCCGGTGGGCTGCTCTGTGCTGGCGTACAAATACTTCAACACCGATGGTGCGGAGGCCTCACATGGACGCGCCCCGGCGATGGCGACCGGGATCAAGCGTGTGATGCCCGACCGTATCGTGTTCACCTACCAGGGCGACGGCGATCTGGCGGCGATTGGCATTGCCGAGATCATTCACGCGGCGACGCGCGGCGAAAACTTCACTACCATTTTTGTCAATAACGCGATCTACGGCATGACCGGCGGCCAGATGGCTCCCACCACGCTGCCGGGCCAGCGTACCACGTCTTCTCCTACTGGGCGCGACGTGGAGACGGCTGGCTACCCGATCCGTATAGCGGAACTGTTGGCGGGCATGACCGGCACGTCCTACGCGGTGCGGCGCTCGCTGCACAACGTCAAAGAGGTCAACCGCGCCAAGAAAGCGATCAAAACCGCGTTCCTGGCGCAGGAAGCCGGGTTGGGCTTCACGATGGTAGAGCTGCTCTCAACATGCCCGACCGGCTGGAAGATTTCGCCCGTTGAGTCGATGCAGTGGGTCGAAGATCACATGATCCCCTACTATCCGTTGGGCGATTACAAAGTGACCGACGACGTAAAAGCGCTGTCGAAGCAGCGGCGGTAGGAGGCCCTGATGCACGAAGAACTGATCTTTGCCGGTTTTGGCGGGCAGGGCGTGTTGTTCGCGGGCCAGTTGCTCGCGTATACGGCCCTGGAAGAAGCGAAACACGTCACCTGGATTCCGAGCTATGGCCCGGAGATGCGCGGCGGCACGGCGAACTGCACCGTCGTCGTCAGCGATGAGCCGGTTGGCTCCCCGGTGTGTCTGAATCCGTCGATTGCGGTTGTGTTCAACAACCCATCGCTGGAGAAGTACGAGACCGAACTCAAATCCAATGGCCTGCTGATTGTTAATGAGTCGCTGATCATCACGGAGATCACGCGCGAGGATATCGAAATCGTGCGCATCCCCGCGACAACACTGGCGACGGAGTTGGGCGAGGTGCGTGTGACGAACATGATCCTGTTTGGCGCGTTGTTGGCCCGCCGTCCGCTGGTGGGGCTGGATACGGTGCAGCGCGTGCTGTTGGAGAAGCTCGGCGAGCGTAAGTCTCATCTGCACGCGATCAACATCCGGGCGTTGGAGCGCGGGTTTGAACTCAGCCGCGCCCAGCGTGAGACTGCATAACTTCAACATAGCACCGCGTATGCTTCTTTTGCGTGGTTCCGCCCGCCCGATCATCCTCGATCGGGCGGGCGGGTGTTTTCTCTGTGAGTTTTCACCGGATTCGTAGGGGGCAATACGCCCAACGCACGCGCGC
Source organism: uncultured Anaerolineae bacterium (assembly GCA_965554365.1). Taxonomy (GTDB): domain Bacteria; phylum Chloroflexota; class Anaerolineae; order Aggregatilineales; family Aggregatilineaceae; genus CAYRNY01. Next base: position 1,787 of record CBEVZO010000198.1, on the reverse strand, counting down.
CGATACCGGCAGCGCCCTGTCCCGATCACAAATCGTATGCAGTTGCAATGCGTCAGGAGTGCGTGTGCAGCGCGACCAGCGTTTCGCCCAGTTGCAGGCGCAGCAGCGCGCGTTTGTTCGCCGGAGTTGGCGGGTCGAGCGGGAGATTGTGGGCGTCAAGCGGAACCATGCGCTGTGTGGTGAGCGCCCAAAGCTGTGCGCCCGGTTGCAGCACGGCGCACGCCGCCAGGTCGCGCCCAGAAAGTACCTTCGCGCCCAGGTCATCGTTGGAGAGGGACAGCACACCCGTGTGGAGGCGCTTACCGCGTCCGTTGGCGGTGGCGAGTATGAGTTCCCCCGCGCGGGGCAAGCTGAACGCGTAGACGATGCGCTCGTTTTTGCGCACACGCATGACACGCTGCGTTCCGGTGGGCAGAGCGCCGGGGTACACACGTGCCACCGATCCTCCGTCCGTGATGAGGAGCAGGTCGGCATCATCTGCCGGGACCAGCGCAACTGGCAGACCCATTACACGGTCCAGTTGGTAGGGATAGGTCTGGTGGAAGTTGGGCAGCAGGTTTGCGGCGGGCAGCAGCTTGGCGTCGCCCTGGTCGCAGATCAACATCACGCGCTCAGCGTCTTGCAGCGCGGCCCAATCCGCCAGCGCAGTGACGACCTCGCGCCCGAACTTATCTGCGAAAAATGACTCTATCTGCGCCAACGTCATACGCACTTCTGCGAGGTCCGCTAGTTCTTGCAGTGTGCGCAGGAAGAAGCGGTATTCGGACGTGATGACCAGCGTGCGATCTTCTGGCGTGCCTACCGCGAGGAGGTCGTCCGGTGTGAGGTCGAGGCCAAGGTTGTTTAGCGGGATGGCGGCGTCACCAAGGGCACTGCGCGGCTGCGTGGTGGCGGTGACACGGCTGTCGTCATTCACTGCGACAATGCATACCTGCTGCTCAGCGTTGTCTGCTTCGCGCTCTTCCAGATCAACGAACTTTTTCATCAGGTCGAGATTGACGGTCGGCGCGTGGGACTGTTTCTGTGCGCGCAGCGATGCGCCGTAGGTCCACTCGTCGCGCCGGTAGCCGGGCAGATCAAGAGTGCCCTGTTCGATATAATGTCCGATCATGCCCAGCCCTGATGTCACGCTGCTGAATGTGTCAATCGCCCGCACCTTATCCTTGCCGAAACGCCGTTCGAGCATCTGAATGAACACAGGAATCTGCGCGGAGCCACCCGTGCGGATCACCGCGTCGATCTGGTCATCACGCAGCCCGGCGGCGTGCATGACGTCGTCCAATGTGGCGGCGATGGTGCGTACATCCTCGTTGATCAACGTCTCGAAGTTCTGGCGCGTGACTGGCTCGCGCACCCCGAAGCCTGTCCCGTCGAAGGTCAGCATCGCGACCGGACGCGCTGAGAGATCGCGCTTGACGGTTTCGGCGGCATCGAACATCTTGAGGCTGTAGCCGCTGCGGATCAGGCTGATCAGTTGGTTGATCGCGGCGGGCTGTTCTGCCGTGCGTGCCATGTGTTCCAGGCGCAGCAGGATGTCCGGCTTGTTGAGTTCGAGCATCTCCTGCCAGTCCGCGAACGCTTCAAAGTAGCTGGCGGGCACAGGGAGTTTGCGGCGCGAGTCGCTGATGAAATGCGTCCCTTGCCCGAAGTGTGGCGGCAGGGTCGCGCGCACGAGCTTCTGGTCGAATACGTCGCCGGCGATGGGTACGCCACCCGTTGCGAGGATGTCATGCTCGCCTGCGCCCAACCGCGCGATAGTGATGTCGAGCGTCCCCCCGCCGAAGTCA
>CBEVZO010000197.1:0-6616 GCA_965554365.1 uncultured Anaerolineae bacterium | reverse complement strand
GTAGGGGTCATCTAACGCACTCATGTATCCCCGAATAGCCGCGTATTCCATCTCGTTCGTGGCGGGCACATCGCGCAAATAGTGATTGTCTAGCAGCAGTTCCACCTGGGCCAGTAGTCCAAACTCTGCCGCTGATTGCTCTTGCGCGTCAGCCGGGAGCCACCCGCCAATGAGTACGCCGCCGAGAAACACAATGCTCAGCACCAAGCCAACCAAAATACCACGCGTTGCAGCGGCGATCCAGCGTTGTCGAATTGTTGCAATTTGTCTCATACGCCTCGTACTTTCTCAGGACAGACCATGCCGATTTTAACACATAGTCAGCGGGAAATTAAGCGTGAAGCAGTTTCGCAATACAAGCAGACATATTATCATTGCTTGCAGAATGGGTGGGACACGTGGAAGGAACATACCATGCCCGAACATAAACCGCTGGTGCTGATTGCCGATGACGAGCAGAATGCCGTACGTCTTTTGACGCGCGTGCTGGAACGCGATGGCTACGAAGTTGCAAGTGCGCGCGACGGACTCTCTGCGTTGGAGAAGGCGCGTGAGTTACTCCCCGACCTGATCTTGCTCGACGTGCAAATGCCGCATCTGAATGGCTTTGAAGTCACAGCGCGATTGCGAGAAGACCCTGCTACTGCACGGATTCCGGTGATTTTCGTCACCGCCGCCGCCCGCGAAGCCTCGGATGTGGCACATGGGTTGCAATTGGGAGCCGATGATTATATTCGCAAGCCGTATGATTATTATGAATTGATTGCGCGGGCCACCAGTAAAATGCGGGCACGCAAACTTGAAGACCGGCTGCAACGTCGCAGCGAAGAACTGGAAGCGTTGGTACGCATTGGGGCTGATCTGAACCGGCGGTTGAGTCTCAACGCTTTGACGGAACTCATCCTATTGATTGTGCGTGATGAGTTGCAAGCGCCACATGTGGCGCTGATTCTGCTGGACAAACATCAGCAGCCTATTGTATACCGCGATCTCACCTCAGGTTTTCATTCCACAGATAATGCACACGCGATTCTCGCACATGAAAACACCTTTGTGCATGAAGTTTTTGTCACCGATACGCCGCATTTGACCGCTGACATTGTGGCGGAATACGGTGATGCCGAGTATCTGGTAGCCCAGGGTTACAATGCCGCGCTTGCAACCCCGCTGCGCCATGATGACCAATTAATCGGCATCCTGATCGCGGCGCATCCAGAGCCAGGGCACTTTCCCGCCAGTCGCTTGCGCATGTTACGCTCGATTGGCGAACAAGCGGCGTTGGCTGTGCGTAATGCCCAACTTCATGACGCGTTACAGGAACACGCGCATCACCTGGAAAGCCGCGTGGAGGAACGCACCCAGGCGCTGCGTAGAACGCAGGCGCAATTGGTCCAGAGCGAAAAGCTAGCGGCATTGGGGCGGTTGGCGGCAGGTATTGCACACGAAGTGAATAACCCGCTACAACCCATTCTCAACTGCCTGGAAGGCGCATTGGAAGATGTCGCGAACGAAGACCCAATAGACCCGGAAAGCCTGCGCATTGCCGAGAGCGAGGTACAGCGTATCAAAGGCATTGTCGCTCGCTTACTGGATTTTGCGCGACCGGGAAGCGGAGAAACACTCGAAATGATACATCTGGCTGGCTTGATTCAGGAAGTGTTGGTGTTAGTGAACAAGCAATTGGAACGTATGCGCGTCAATGTTAAGACACGATTTGAGCCGGTTAGCCCCATACAAGGCGCTCCGGCTCAACTCAAACAAGTGTTGCTCAATCTGATCCTCAATGCAATGGAATCCATGCCGAATGGTGGGTTGATCACCATTGAAATGAAAGCACAAGGCGACGGCGTGGCGCTCAATGTGATCGACACCGGGATCGGCATGGATGGAGATGCACTATCGCATATTTTCGAACCCTTTTATTCGACCAAAGGCGACGGTACAGGTCTGGGGCTGTCCGTCACCTATGGCATTATTCAAGGGCACGGTGGCGATATTCATGTAACCAGTACACTAGGCGAAGGAAGCTGCTTCGGTGTGTGGCTACCATTCAAACGCCCTGAAGTCGTTACGCCAAGCTACTAACGCCTTACGGTTTTTGCCAGGTAGTCTGGAACACGCTCCAACCCTCATCACCACTGCCAAATTCACCGCTGGTGAAGCGCTGCGCATTCTCGACTGAAACGAATGCCCGATACAGAGTGTCGTGGGGATCGACGTTGCAGCGATTAATTGACACGCCCACCGCCACAATATCATCTGGGGTGGCCTCCGCTTGCTGGACAGCGATCCCCATCGCAGTTGCAATATCTTCAGGCAATGTGCGGGACGGTTCGCGGCAGAATTCAAGGAACAAAGTGCTACCTAGCGCCGTCTCCGCCATCAGCGCGCGTTGTTCTGCACCAAGCCCGGCTGCAATTAGTTGAGTCTGGGCCGCAGCAATAGCGCTGCCGACCTCTGTCACATCGGTTTCGACTGCCGTCAGCTCGCCGGGGTCTTCCGCCGATGTATCTTCGCGCAAGAAAACATACCAAGCACCGATCACAACCACTGCAACCAGCAACAGAAACAATACAAAACGAAGTGCGCGGCCTCCACCACCTTTACGGCCCGCTTTCTCTTCGGTTTCAGCCTGGGTAGTTTCGTCGGTCAACACGTCATCAACGCTGAACAGATCGTCCAGCGAATCCTCGTCAAGCGCGTCGTCTGTATCAAGCGCCGAGCGCAATTCGGCGGCTTCGTCCGCAGGGCTTTCGGCATCGAGCGCGCCGTCGTTAAGATCGCCCAGCAGAGACTCATCCTCATCAAAAAATGACGTGTCATACGACTCGTACGTGTCATCTGCGCCAAACGCGTCGTCAGTGCCAAATGTATCGCCCAGCAAAGAATCAGCGTCCGCATCATCATCGAATAACGAACCGGACTCCACCGGAGTCTCAGCAAAATACTGCTCTTCCAACGCGGCGAGCATTTCACGCGCTTTGTCTGCGTTGGTGTAGTTCGGATCGATTTCGAGAACTTTGTTCAATGCCTCACGCACTTCGTGGGGATCATCAACCGAATAGGCCAACAACCACCATGCATGAGCGTTTTCCGGCTCATCTTCCAGAATTGGACGCAAAATGTCACGTGCCAGTTCCGGTTGATCGCGCCGAATAAGCCGGTAAGCCTCTTTCAATAGTTCGCGGGTCGTGGTCATAATATATTCCTTCCATGCCATCGCCATATACGCATTATAGCTGTCTCAGAGTAGGGTGCAAGCCCACGGCAGGTGGACTATAATGTGGACGTTAATGTTTTCAAACTCAATTGAGGGTGTTAATTATAACGCACCTGCCGGTGGAGGTCTCATGCGAAAAAAACAAGTGATCCGGGTTGGAGCTGTCGGAATTGTGCTGCTCGTGTTGCTATCTGTCCTCACGTATACTACATTTTTTGTTGCCGCACAGGGCGGCACACGTATTGAGTATGGTGATCGTGTGACTGGTGACATTGATGCGATAGCTGCCACAGAACACTGGACATTTGATGGACTGAGTGGCGATATCATCACCGTGCGTGTAGAGCGCACCGGCGGGCAATTGGTCCCCCGCATTACGGTAGATGATCCCGAGGGGGAATTGCTGCTCACGCTGCTGGCACAGCAAAGTGTGACCCCGACCGTTGAAGTCACTATCAGCTTACAATCGAGCGGCCTCCATACGTTAACCGTAGGCGGAGATGGCAACACAACCGGCACATACCAACTCGATCTGGCACTGCTCGAAGGTGGTCCAGCGCCAACCGGTGACGAGGGTGTATTGGTTTATGGGCGCACAGGCACATCGGCAATTGATGATGCCACATTCCGTGAGTTCTGGTCATTCCGGGGGATCAGTGGTGACGTAGTAGATGTGCATATGAATGCGTTGTCGGGCGATCTGGACGCTTATGTGTCGCTGGTATCGCCGCAAGGTGATGTGCTTGCAAGTAGCGATGCGGGCGGTCAAGGATTGGACGCGGCGATCTACGCTGTTCAACTACCAGGGTCAGGCACTTATTCTGTGGTGGCGCGGCGCGCAGGCCCGAATTTTGGTGAACGCGGCACTACCGCAGGAGATTATGAAGTTTTTGTCACACTGCGTGCGTCGGGGCAACCCGATGGAATGCCCACGCCAACAGCGCTGGCCTTAGGACGTGTGATGCGTGGGCGCTTGAATGCCGATGCGCCGACGGTGCTGTACTCTGTGTCTGTGAATAGCGGGGAAGTGCTGGCCCTACGGCTTGATCTGGCAGAACCTACCCAACTCGGCACGGTCACGATTATGACACCGGAGCGTGCGTTGCTAGACACGTTTACCGGGGTAACACCTGTACAAGGCAGCGTGGTGCTGCCAAATGCCGGAGAATACTGGATCGAGGTATCGGCTGTAAACATCCGCGCGAACGAACCTGTTGATTTTGGGTTGCTGGTTACGCCACTGCGTACTGCCACACACACAGCGCGCCCCTTGACCTACGATCATCCACAAATTGTACGTGCCAGCGGCGCGGTCAACGATGGGTGGTACTTTGCGGGTCGTGCGGGCGATCTTGTCGCTGTGACACTGGAACCGTTCGGTCTAGCACTTACAGGAAATCTGACACTCACGGCTCCCGGCGGCACACCACTTGTACAGCGCCCTTTAGAAAGCAAAACAACGCAATCGCTGCTGCTCCCCGCAGACGGGATGTACGAAATCCTGCTCGAACCGGATGTGCTCAGTACCGGCTATAGCATTGAAGTCACGCAAAACGGGTTGGCGGGTGTATCATTCGCACAGTACACATTGCCTCAAACCGGCGGCGTGCTGCCAGCAGGGAGGGCAAACGCCGTCACCGGATCACTAAATGCGTACACCACCGACGGGTGGCATATTGATGTGGATGGCCCGGAGACATGGCAGTTCACACTCACCGCAGCCAATAGTCAACAACCGGTCGCGATCGCATTAGAGACGCCAGAAGGTGATTGGATTGGGCACGCCGTCACAGATGAGTTCACACGTACCGCCCAGCTTCAAGCGCGCTTGCCACACGCAGGCCGCTATCGTGTACTGGTGCTTAACCTGCACGCGATTGATGTGACAGCGTATACCCTCGCAGGTTTCCCGGCTGAGGGAGCAACATTGACGGCAGGCAGCAGTAACAAAGGCGTGCTAATGCCTGGTGCGCCACATGATGTGTGGGAGATTTCTGCTGCGCCAGACAATCTAATCAACATCGATCTGGCCTTGATCACGCCAGCGTCCTCTCCAGATATTCATATTATTGGGCCGGACGGTTTACTGGTAGCCTCAGCCACATTCAATGAACAGTCGCTCGTGGGCATACCTACCCATGACGGTGGCACATTCCGCGTGATCGTGCAGCAACCCGTGACTAACCCCCGCTTAGTGTATACGATCACGTCCAATGTGATCACGCCTTTCGACGATGTGAGTCTCACAACTCCCATTGAAGCCGCTGTGCCTGTAATCTTCGTGACCGACGTAACACCAGCACCACAAACACTGTCTGTATCAGTGAGTGGTCTCATCACTCCAGCATTGACAACCGGCGCACCAGCGCTAACGGAAGCGCGACGTATCGAAACAGAAACACTGATTCGTGGCGATATTGAGCCGGGGGAACGGTTTCAGGCATGGACCTTCACCGCGAATTTCGATCAATTGTTGGGGTTCCACGCTATTGCGCTAGATGATACCAGCGGGCCAGACTTGATCATCCAGGCACAAGACGGCAGTGTGATAGTCGAGAAATACGTGGCAGATGTGACCTCAAACACCTTAATGCACCGGTTTGTCAGGGGGGGGACCTACACTGTAGCGATCAAACTGGATGGTGGTGGGCGCTATACTCTGTGGCTGGACGTACTCAACAGGATCGATGAACAAGTCACAACGGTAATTCCAGGTAAAGCCATTACTTATGGACAGACGCAGATTGATCAACTGACAACACCGACCGATGTGCGTTCATTTCTATTTTTTGGTCATACCGGAGATGTAATCGCTGTACGTGCAGTGGCGCAAGAACATGAGCAGGATTTGCGACTGGCACTGACTGCGCCTGATGGCAGCGTGCTTGGTGATATCGTGGGTGATAATTCTCACGTTGCGCTGACCGATATCACACTAACGGCGGACGGCATCTATCAGCTTGATGTGGGACAGGCCGTAGGGTCTGATAATGCAGCGGGACAGCTTGCGTTGCATCTTGATTTACAGGAAGCACAGCGTACTACCCAGCACGGGGGTGGCGTACTCGAAACTGAGCAGACCACTGTGTTGACGACCAACACTACCCATCACTGGCTGTTTGCGGCACAAGCAGGCGAACGTGTATCGTTGCGCGTGGACCCGCAAAGTCCAGGCGCTCCCATACCGCTGACGTTACAACTTGCTGATAGCGCCGGGCGTGTCTTCTTGCAGCAGGAATCACAACTAGGCCAGGGCGCGCTGGTACTAGAAGACGTGCTGCTGCCGCGTGCAGGGGTATATCTAGCGTTGGTCTCAGGCGCACAGCAGGCAGGCGGCGCTTATCGCATTTCACTTGCACGTGATCTGCGCAGCACACGAGATACTGAACGGGCCAT
>CBEVZO010000196.1:0-6625 GCA_965554365.1 uncultured Anaerolineae bacterium | reverse complement strand
CAACGACTCGCCCCGGAGATCGTGCGGAATACGCACACGGATCGTTTCGTTGTTGAGTACCCACCGCGCCGACTTACGCAGCCGCCGGTCCCGCGTCAGTTCCACGACCAGCATGTAGGGGCCGTCCTGCACCTGGCGCACGACTTCCCCGTGTGGTTGATTCGATGTGCGTGTCACAGCGCGTTGCTCCTCACAAACACCTAGCATCCACAAAAAAATAACGCCGTTATTGCAACGGCGTCATTAGTATCTTGTGGTGCTGCGATTTTGGCAAGTTACGACGCAGCAATGATCTCAAACACGCGCCGCGTACTCTCCGTTGGCGCGATGTTAAACATGGTGCGCAGCGTAATTTCCAGGCGGTGATACTGCGCCACCGCGTCTTCCTTCTGCCCTTCCTGATGATAGATCATCATCACGTCCTGATGCACATCCTCCCAGTCTGGTTTGACGCGCAACGCCGTCAGCAGGAAGCCCAACGCCCGATCAAATTCGCCCAGACCCCGATAGTAACGGCCCAGGTTGATCAACGCCTGCGCATATTTCTGTTGCAGTGCGCTGCGACGTTCTTCGACCCAGGGTTTTGTGATGTAGGGTAGGAAATCGGAACGGTATAATTGTACAGCCTGATACCACAGATGCGGAGCGTCCGGACCGCCGTCCATCGCGGTCACCAACGATTCCTCAAACAGCCGCACATCATAGTGAACGGTCAGCCTGGGGGAGGGGATGTAGAAGCCGGACGAGTAATTCGTGAGTTCGTGCGCCAAACGCTCACTAATTTTGCGCTTGGTAACGTGAAACACGTTAGTTGCTTCTTTAATACCCATATTGGGCCAGAAGATCGCGAAAATTTCATCGCGCGTGACCATTGTATGATCTACAAAATAGTAGAACAGGTGGCGGGGCAGAGAGCCATCCCAGCGCGTGACAGGCCGCCCATCCATATAGACACGTCCGCCTTCCAGCGCATAAACCTCAAGCTGTCCGCGACCGACTTCATCGCCGTAGATACCGCCGTTCATCGCGCGCTCGTTGCCGACCACCGCCAACTGCCCCGCGTGCAGCAGTTCGTTCCAGGGCTTTCTGCCGAGCAATCTAGCGCTGATGATGATCTGCGCATGGCTTGGCATTTGCTCCGGCAGCGCGCGGAAGAACCGTTCGGCATCTTCGTCCATATCCAGATGATCGAACATATCCACCAGCAACATGTACGGCTTGGAACGCAACATGAACAAGTCCGCGCCAAACGCGGCGGCGAGGTCTTCCGGCGAACCATGATCGTTGAGCGCAGCGCGTGTTTGGTCGAGCGTGAGCGCCGGGTCTTGTATCAGCGACTCAAGCCAGTCGATAAGTGTATTCTCGGTTTGGGCCAGCGCATAGTAGATAATGTCCTGTTCATAATATTGCAGGAACATAGAGACAAATGCGCTGCGTGCGCGATGCTGAGGGTATATTAAAACCAGCGGTTTCCCTTGCATTTTCTTTTCGAATGCGGTGTAGGGAGTCTTTGCCACACGTTCGAGTGCGGTGTCAAATGTCAAGATGTCGTGCTTCACGGTGTTTTCCTCGCTTTAAATACGCAATGTCGCGAAATACAAACAACAGCCGCACCTTTTCGTCAGGCACTGACTGATTACTTTGCTCCCCATCCCGTGTTGAGCGATATTAGATTGTATTGGGATGTGGTAGTACCCATCCCAACAGTATATCCCCTGAAAAAACAAGCTATTAATAATAACTACTTTTGACCTTAAAAATTATACTTTACCAGTATAATTGAATTTATGACCATTTAACAGTTCTTTCTCATTTGAATCTGGTAAGAAACCACGATTGAGGGAATTTTGATAAATAAATAGTAAATTGGTTGCTAAGTCACGTAATGTTCACTGTAATTTTGTACGTGAGACTGATTATGATCAGACGATAGTAGTGAAGCACTGTGCATTAATGCTGCGTTGTTTATTGTGTCGGACGGTCACACGGCTATGCCATCTGATCACTATCTCCGCGCCGGCGCGGTCCATGCTATAATGCGGTGGGTGTGTAGGCTTGATTACGATGGAGCAGAGAACGCCATGAACGCAAGGCCTGTTCTTCACTGGCGCATCGCCTGGGCGGTGCTGATCCTGGTGCTATTGATCGGATTGGCGGCGTGTACGTCGTCGTCGGGGTCCGGTGATGCGCCGCTGCCGACGCCGCTCGACCTCACGGTGTACCCCACTGCGCTGTTTTTGACCGCGAATGCGCCGCCGGCGGGATTTGGCGAGGTGACGGCCTTTGATGCAGTGGATCATAATCTCGCGCTGCACCAGGGCTGGGCCTATACCATTACGGGCCAGTTCGACGGGCTGTACGATGTCAGCGGGGAGCCGGTGACCGGTCTGTTACAGATTCAGGTGCAGGGCGACGAACTGAGTCAGGCGCGTTGGGTGGTGCTAGAAGCGGGCGGCAACGCGTTCGTGGACCTGACCGACACAGTGAGTTTGCAAGGCGTGCGCTTCGCCAATGACTACTACATGGTGGATGCGAACCAACGCTGCACAGTAGACCCCGGTGGGCAGATGGTCGAAACGCGGCTGGCGGACCTGGGCGCAGCGCAGATTATTGGCGGCGTCACGCACGCCGTGCCGACCGGGTTCCACGAGGATCGCGACGGACTTCATGCGTGGCAGTACACGTTCACGGTGGAGAGTATGCAGTTGCCCGCCATCCACCAGCGTGCCGACAGCCGCGTGACTGTCGCCGCTGATCTGTGGATTGCACCGGAGATCAACGCGGTGCTGGTGTATGAGGTAAACGCGACGGTCGCGCGTGTCCATCTGCTGTGGGCGGATCAGACGCAATCAACGGTGTCGGGCACGCTATATTTGCGCTACGAATTGGATATCGCGTCGCTGGGCACGCTGCCGAACATCTCGATCCCGTTTGGGTGCTGATGCGTACAAAGCACTCTCAGGTAGGGTCGAATCATTCAAATACAAATCTAACCGCAGGGGTCGCTGAGAGCGCAGAGAAAAAATGAGAAAGAATTTTCCCTGTTTTTGTCCTTCCTCTGGTTTTCCTCCGCGTCCTTTGCGGCCTCTGCGGTATTTTTTTTTGTTAGAATGAGTCAGCCCTACACTCTCAGGGCGGGCCATTGGCATAGCTCCCGCCCACGAGTATAATTGGACCATGCTCCATATGTGGGGTATCGGTTAAGGTAGGAGAGATAATTTCATCATGCGTGTTTCGGTTTTACAAGACAATTTTCAACGAGGGCTGGCAATCGTCAGTCGCGCGATCCATACGCGCCCGACGCTGCCCATTCTTGCCAACGTGATGATCACTACTGACGAAGAACGCCTGCGGCTATCGGCGACGAACCTGGAACTGGGCATCACCGCCTGGATCGGGGCGCAGGTGGATGAGCCGGGTGCGGTGACGGTTCCAGCAAAAACGCTGCAAGAACTGGTGAACACATTACCGCCGGAGCGCGTGGACATGGCGCTTGATCTGCGCACGCTGACGATGGCGCTCGCGTGTGGCTTGAAGTCGGCCAATATCAAGGGCATGGATGCCAGCGAGTTCCCGGCTGTGCCTAGCTTCGATGCGGATCACGCGATTGCGGTGGACGCCCGCGTGTTCAAAGAAATGATCGATCAGGTGGTGTTCGCAGCGGCGCGCGAAGACAACCGCCCCATTCTGACCGGCGTACTGCTGCGGATCGAAGATGACATCATCACGATGGCGGCAGCAGATGGCTACCGGCTCTCTGTGCGCACGGCAGAACTGACGATGGGCGCGGGGGCGCGCGGGTCCGACCCCTTAATCATTCCAGGGCGCACGCTGCAAGAACTCGCGCGCATCATCAGCGATGAAGACGACGAAGTGCTAATCGGGCTGCCGGATGAGCGCGGCCAGGTGATGTTCAGCTTGAAGAACGTGGAAGTCGTGTCGCAGTTGATCGAGGGCGCGTTCCCGGATTACGAGGCGATCATCCCGCGTGGGCACGAGACAATGGTGCTGTGCTACACTGATGATCTGATCAATGCGTGCAAGAGTTCAGAGGTCTTCGCGCGCGATTCGGCGAACACCGCGAGGGTGCTGGTCGAGCCGAGCGGGGCGGCAGATGTGCCGGGCCGTGTGACGGTGGCCGGGCAGTCGCAAGAAAAGGGCGACGCGCACTCCCCGTTGGACGCGAGTGTCGAAGGCCAGACGGTCGAAGTCTCGTTCAACATCAAGTACATGATCGAAGTGCTGAATGTGGTACGCGAGGATCAGGTCGTACTTGAAATGAGCGGTCCCACCTCGCCGGGTGTGATACGTCCCGCCGGGCGCGACGACTTCATTCATGTGATCATGCCGATGTCCTCTGGGCGCTAGCACAGCAGCGGTCGCTAAATAACAGCGGTCCACCAGCAAATTTACCACACCCCAACTAGCCCTCGGTTAGCACCCCCTTTCCACGTCTGGAGAGGGGACTTTTGCGTGCGCCTGCTCCCCCGCTCCGTGCGTGGTTCAAGGGCGGACAGGGTTCATTCGTCGCTCAATTTTGTGCGCGCGTAGGGGCGCTGCTCTGCCGCGCCCAGGGCGGACTGCGATCAACAATGGGCGCAGTAGAACAGCGCCCCTACGAGAAATTGACCCCGCAACTCAATTGTATTGCGACCTGTCCGCCCCCGCTCCGCGCGTGGAGAGGAGACCGGGGGGGAGGTTGAATTTGCACAAGAAACACGGCATCACCCTGGCATTTTGCACAAAGAATCATCTGCTTGATCCGGATATTCTGCCCGATTTAGGTTGGCGCAGATCGTGCTAAACTTCACAGAATGACAAATTGTAGACTAGCCTGAAAGGATACTACGATGCTACGCTGGGGTGAATTTGCTGCCGACGCACCCGAACTTGCCGCCTACGGCGCAGCCCGTTTCAATCGTGCCCGTGTCGCGTTCCTGGCAACGGTAGCGGACGACGGAACACCACGCGTGAATCCGGTCCACCCGGTGATCTGCCAGGGCCATTTACTGCTGTTCCTGGAACCCACCTCGCCCAAAGTAGACGATCTGGTCTGTAATGGCGCGTTTGCCATGCACGCGTTGGTTGATAATCCAGCGGGCGTGGGAGGCGAATTCAGCGTTAAGGGCCGTGCGATCTGCGTGGACGATCCGGTGGTGCGCCAGCGTGCCGCCGATGCGTCGTGCTATACGCCCCCTGTCGATTTCGTGCTGTTTGAGCTGCGTCTTGATGCGGCATTGATGCGGGATCATGAGGGCGGAGAGTGGGTCGAAACACGCTGGGAACGAGCCGCAGCGGCGACGGGAAGTTAACGCAGCCAACGGGAATCATTGCACAAAAACTAACGCGGATCGGTGCTTGCCGGTCCGCGTTTTTGATCCCTGTGAGTGCTCAAGTGATCGGGGTGGGACGCGCACCGTCAATATCGTCGAAATTGTAGTCTTGTGCGAGTTGTGCGACCACGAGCGCCTGCCCTGATTTCTGTATGACGTTCAGGTCCGCTGCCAGTGCAATCACTGCACACCCTGTGAACTGCGGCGATTCGGAATTTGACATATCGAAATACTGCGCATTCTGGAGTACAAGTTCGGTACGCACCAATCCAGGATGCAGTGCCACCACCGCAACGTTATGCTCGCGCAGTGTGTGCGCCATCTCGAAGGCCAACCGATCCGCCGCGCACTTGGCGACATTGTATGCCGGGTTTCCAGGGGTCAGTGGGCTGTACGAAATGTTGACGATCAACCCACGGTCTGACGCGATCATGAGTGGCGCGGCATAGGTGCTCGCGACATACGCCCACCGCACGCCGATGAGATTTTCGTCCCAGAAAGCCACCGGTTTTTGCCAGAATGGGGTATCCGGCGGCAGGTGACGATCATCCACGTAGCCTTCATAACCCGCCCACGCATTATTGACCAGGATGTCTAACCGCCCCTGTTCCTCCTTGATGCGCTGCATCACCGCCTGGACCTGAGCATCGTCCCGGTGATCGCACTGCACTGCGATCCCTTTACCGCCTGCCTGATTCACTCCGGCAGCAGTGTCATGTAGTGTGCCCGGTAGCGGCACGGTGGCATTTGCTGTGTCTAGTGTGCGCCCGGTAATGTAGACTGTAGCGCTCTGTGCGCCCAGGCTTAGCGCGACGCCTTTTCCTACGCCGCGACTGCCCCCTGTGACCAATGCGATCCGCCCTGCAAGTATATTCATTATGCCTGCTCCTGTGGATGCCTGTCGTGTAATCACCAGCATCGCACATTACAGCACAATTCAAGCCCCTGACTTTTGGCACTTTGTCCAACCGGGAGGTACACTAGGCTTACGTTGGCGAGAGAATCACCCGCAAAACAGAAAAAGCATATCTTGGCACAGTGATCAATAGGATCGCTGTTTTTTGTTGTCTCACGATCCCGAATCAAGCGTTGGCGGTGGCGTAGCGGTCGGAGGGAACATGATCGGCGTGCGCGAGGGGCGCGGGGTACGCATGGGGCGCGGTGTCACGGTAGCCTCAGGCGTTGGAGTGACAGTCGGGATAAACGTCGCGGTCGGTGACGGCGTGATGGTTGGCGACGACGTAGCAGTGGGTGTGTCGGTCGGCATGGGGGTGCGCGTAGGACGGCGCGTG
>CBEVZO010000195.1:0-6632 GCA_965554365.1 uncultured Anaerolineae bacterium | reverse complement strand
CTACAGATCGATGTCCCAGATATTCCTGCACCACATCAAGTGATTGCCCGGCATTAATCAATTGCGTAGCACGCCAGTGGCGAAAATCGTGGGGGGTGATTTTGCCTAGGCCGAGCGCGCGTGACGCACGTTGCACCACGCGCCACGCCACCACACGACTCATACGATTGCCGTCGTAACGCGGATCGTGGCTGATGAAAAGAGGCACTTTGCCCGTAAGAGAGGCTTTCAGATCGGGGCCGCGCGCATCAATATAGGCGCGCAGGGTAGGGAGCGCGTCGTAAAAACGCAAGTAATATTGATGGCATCCTTTTCCAGTCACCTCTACGCGCAGCACCTCATTCTTTTGCAAATAACGTACAGGAAAATCGCCTACGTTCAAGCTGAGAACTTCACTGATTCGTCCGCCAGTTTCTGCCAGACTGTGTAGCAAAGCGCGATTGCGTAAGCGTGTTAGCTCCCAGCGCCGCACACGGTCGGGATCAACGTCGGTTTTTTGGAGATACTTGGGGCGCTGCTGCTGATCGTAGAAATAGATCACTTCGTCAATATGATCAGGTGGGCGCGGCGCGGAAAACGAGCCTGACTTGAGCCGCAGTTCGTCGCGCACAATGCGCTTGGCCTTTGACAGCGGGAAGTCGGGAGGCAACCACCGGTAATCGTCCAGGTATTGTAGCCAGTTCTGAACGCCGGACACGCGCAACTCGACAGTGGTATCTTTGTATGGACGACGATCCCCTGCGCGTCCAGAGCCAGGAGAGAGTAGCCATTGCGCAAAATGTAAAAGTATCGGTGCGTCATTGGCACTGAGAGAGACCACAGGGATTTCTTCAGCGATCACAAAACGCTGTCGCTGTACTGGCAGCAAATAACTGCGGTTACCACGGTCAGCCAAGAACTCGAAGAAATGAGCTATTGCACGCTGATACGCATTAAGGGTATGTTGCGACTTCAACGTCGCGCGTTGTAGGTAGTTGTCCCGCGCTTCGCCGAGCGTTAGCCCACGTTCGATTTTCGGCAAAGCTGACAGGACATGTTCCAGCGCCATATTCAAGTCTGCAACAGCATCAGACACAGCATGTTGTGTCAGGTAAGGAGGCAAAGCACCAACAGGCACAACCTGTACAGGAAACACAAGTTTGCCATGAAATGTCGCCAGAGTTGTTTCTTGCATAACGGACTCGGAAAAGGCGCTGGATGGACTGAGCAGCATAACTAACGCTGTGCAATCTTTGACCTCATGCTCTACAACAGCGCGAGATTTCGAGATGTCACTACGAGTCACAGCATGGCCTTCTGCCGACAGTTTTGTTTCCCATAGTGCAGCATATACGTCGTCGTCGGGGTGAAAGCTGATAAAAACAGTGAGTGCCACGTTATCTTCTCCTGATGTAATGTGACATATAAATGAATATATATCACTTCTTTCATTATGTTACATTAGAGTATCCAGATGTGCAAGCCCAACTCCAGGCCTCAAACACCTCTTGTCACCGTTATCCCACGCACGAAAAAGAGAGGCGTTTTCTAGCCCCCCGCACCAGCACCCCTGTCAAGAACCCAATGTGACAATCTCATCAGGCTGACAACAACTCGCGCAACGCCGATCACATACTGCACTCGCATTGATCAATCCGCGCGCACACACTGATCACATAGCCCCCTGCCCGCAAAACAGTATCACACACGATTTTGCACACCTGACACACACTTGTGCTTAATTTCACAAAAAAACGAAAATATAACCGCTTATTGACTTTTGATCGAAACACAGGCACATTCATCAACGCACTGCATCACAGGTCACTATTTGGCACAGTTTGACTATTTCCTGCGATTACAAGCCGCACAGCCTAAAACGTCCCTGTAACCATGAAGTAATATGTTCATTTTCATCTGAATGATGTTCGCGGATCGCTTGCATCATGTCAATAGCTATGCTTATAAAGGCGCGTACAGCATACAGCAACACGATGTACACTTCTTGGCAGTCTTCGCCTCCCCCACTATACTTTTTGCACAAACAAACAAATAACTGCCACTTTTCCCCAGGAAGGCCCATATGAAACCGTTTTTTGATCACATCACCCGCCTATCCATACGCTTCAAGTGGCTTACTGTCGCGTTGGCCGTGCTATTGGCGCTGGGCACTTACGCGGCGCTGGACCTCAATATTGAGATGGTCCCTTCAATTGACATTCCCTCAACGTTTATCCTGGTGCGCAGCGGGGGGAGTACCAGCGGCGATTTAATGCTCCAGGCATACACTGTGCCTGTTGAAAACGGCGCAGGGAACATTGACGGCGTAGTAAACCGCGAATCTAACACCACTAATGGCCTGGTATTCCTTGAAATTCGTAATGAGTTCGGCCTGGATCAGGACGAGATTCGCGACGAATTACAGGCTGTGTTAGATGGCCTCCCCTTGCCTACGCGCACACTCTTGCCGCCAGATGGTATGACAGCGCAAGACATGATCGGAGAACTCCCGCCGGATGTTGTGCTTTACTTACACGCGTACAGCCTAGAAGAAGACCTACGGTTTCTGGCCCCGTTGGATCAAGAGGTTTAGCGCAGTTTTGCGCCAGAAGTAATCAATGCGCTACCCGATACGGTGTTCGATGAACTCGATGGCCCGTTGGCGGCAGAGCTGCTCGCTCAACGCCAGAGTGCACCGTTGCCCCTGCCTCATATAGGTGAGACCCCTCCCCCGCCCTTGCCTGCAAGCTGGCAAATGGATCGCTTCGTGACAGCCGCCGACTTGATCGAAATCGCCGTCACGCGCAACCTGGCTGATTTGTTCAACGATTTCATTGAGGACGGCACACTCACCGGGCCGCTGAGCACTGTGACAGACCTAACACCGCAAGACGTGCAAACGATGATCGACATTCAGGCACGTTGCCGGGAAAATGTGCAGCCCAATGGTGCGACGGCACAACAACATGTTGATACGTGCGCCATGTTCGGATACCTGGATGGCGCAATGGTAGCCGCGCTACTCACGCACTTTGATGCAGGTATAGACGGGGCGATCACGGACACAACGGCGTTACCATCAGACTATTTCACAGCACTCGGTACGGAAGATCGTGATCGTGTGGCGACCGCATTGATTGCCCAGTCAATCACTGGTGAAAAAGTTCCGCGACAGGTTGAACTACCTGACGAGTGGCTGCTCGAAAAGCCCGTACTGATCACCTTTAGCTTCAGCGATATTCCACTGGCGGTACTCAGTGTGAGCGCCGATCTTTCACGCGAGGAACTGCGGCATCTCGTCGAAAACGAAATCGTGCCTCGCCTGGAAGCCTTGGACGCTATCGCTGACGTGTCTATTGAAGGTGGAGAGAATATTCGGCCAGACCTGCTTAACGAAGCACTTGAGGCAGAAGGCTTGTCCCCTGAGACAGACGGTGAATTAGCAGACACAGATGTCGCACAAGCACACGATGAAACGGACCTTGATGACGGCGCGGCCAACGCAACGGAAGCAACAGCCAATACGCCCGATATCGAAACGCTTGAAGAAGGCCCTGCCCTGGGCGCTGTTTTCCGGGCAGCTTCCAGGAGTGGAAGAACTGGACACTGCCAACGATTTACTGCGTATACCAGGACTGCCGCCGTCGATGCTGCTTAACCAGGCAGTCGTCATGACGGCGAATACCCCCGCCGCAGCCATCGTAGCGCAGGCCGTTGCCGAACTCTCGCCGAAAGTGCTGACGTATCTGGCAACACACGAGCCGGACTTCTACGCACACCTGTCCAATGATGTGCTGGTGCTGTTTACTGCAAATACGCTGGCCGAACTACCAGAAACCGTACAAACACGCGCCGCATCAGCCGCCACGCCCGCGCTTGGCGAATTCTGGCTGCGACTTGCAACTGAGCCTGAAATGGCAGCGATCCCCCTCCAAACTGCTGCTGATCTCGCGCAAGTTGGCGACGGCGCGGTCAGCACGTTAAACACAGTGGTGATACAACCTCCCGCCCCCCTGCAATTCTACGCCATACAACTGATCAACGATCTATAACCAGAAGTGTTGGCGTACCTGATCGAAACAGATGCTCAATTCGTCCAGGCCCTTGATCCTCAGGTGTTTTGTTACTTCTCGGTGACAGCCCTGACAATGGCGCCGTTAAAGTCGCGTTGGGAAGGTGAAGACTGGCGTTGTGATTTCCCAGACGGTACATCCGCGACCGTCGCAGCCATTGCCGCAAAGGATGCACCGAGCGCAATGCAAACCATTCTTGGTGTGGAAACGGCCACACGAGTCCATGATCCCGAAGCGCCGCCCCTACCCTCAAACTGGCCGTCCGTCGCAGGTTTCGTTGGCGCGCAGGAACTAAATACCGCCGACGATCTGTTTTACACGATCAAGAATGGTGAATTACGCACGCCGTCGCAGCGACTCAATGATTTCGCTACCGCTGACGGCAGGCCCTACCTTCAAACGCTGGATGCCGATGCGTTGCTCTACATCACGGACAGCGAATGGGGCGCACTGTGTGAAGAAGACTTCTTCAATAAGCTATCCGACCGGCTGCTTACGTTCTTGAACGATGCTACGGCCAGTGGGCTGCCGGAAGCAGTTCAGGAACGGCGCAACACCGCCCTACTGGGGACATATGTACCCGAAGCTGCCGTCACGCGAACAAACGGTGACAACAGCCTGTTATTAAATCTGCGAAAAGTTGAGAATGCGAATACGGTTGCGGCCTGGGCGGATGTAGAAAAAGTGTTGGATGATCTAGAGGCTGAACATCCGGGGCTAGAGTTTGATGTAGCATTCGAGCAAGCGACGTACATTGAGGAATCCATCAGCGGCGTCGCGCGCGAGGGTGGACTGGGCGCAGTGATGGCCGTCGTCGTAATCTTGATCTTCCTCAACTTCAGTGTGCGCAGTACGCTTGTGACAGCCGTGAGTATTCCGACCTCGGTGGCGCTCGCGTTTGTGCTGATGCGCTGGATGCCAACCAATGTGCATGATGTGTTGCTTCCACTATCAGAAAACAGCAGCGGCTTCGTCGGCGGACTGCTTGCGTTCTTGCTGCGCCTGTTCCCGGAAGATATCAGTCTGAATATCATGACACTATCCGGGTTGACAGTGGCAATTGGGCGCGTGGTGGACGACGCGATTGTGGTGCTGGAAAACATCTACCGCAATATCCAGCAAGGGGAAGATCAACTGGAAGCGGTGCTGCATGGAACGCGCGATGTCTCCGTTGCTATTTTCGCGGCACGACGAACACCACAGTGATTGTGTTCCTCCCCATTGGGCTGTTCGGTGGTGTGATTGGCGCGTTTTTCCTCCCGTTTGGGCTGGCCGTCACGTATGCGTTGATGGCATCATTTGTGATCGCCATTACGCTCGTCCCGTTGTTGGCCTACGTATTCATCAGCAAGGAATCGCTGCCCGAAGAAAACGAAAGTCGCATGGAACGTGGCTATCGCGGCATCATTACCTGGGCGCTGGACCATCGTGGTGCGATTATGGGGCTGGCAACACTGGCCTTCGTGGCGGGCGTGTTTATCCTAACACAGTTGCCTACTGCATTCCTGCCCGCATTTGGTGAACCAACTATCACGGTAACAGTGAAGTTGCCGGACGACATCAACGGGGTGCCGATGACTCTCGCACTCACTGATGCCAAAGTCCGCCGTCTGGAAACTGTATTGTTGACGTTGGAAGGTGTCGAAACTGTACAGACCTCGGTGGGAGGCACAGGGAACGATATCGCAGCGTCAGACACGGTGGCGGAGAACGAAGCCGTAATCACAATTGCGGTGGAAAGCCAGGAAGAACTTGAAAAGTTGACGCCGCTAGTACGTGCAGAAGCTGAGCGCATTTTTAATGATCTGAATCGCGATGGTGTAACCGATGCAGATCAAAGTAATGCTATCGTGTCTGGTGCTTCGATGAGCGATCAAGGGTTTGGTGGCTTTGCCGTCGTGGTTAGTGGTGACACTGATAATCCCCCTACCCTCGATGAGCTAAAGGTGTATGACGCGTTGGTGCAGGAAACACTCGCAGCACTGGGTGGCGTGACCAATGTGGAAAGCAGTCTATCGCGTGTGGGCGGTGATGCACAAACGTATATCCGCATCGACGGTATTCCGGCAGTGCGTCATACGGCTGAGCTAGAGACCGATGATACGCTGGGGCTTACGCGTCAGGCGATTGCTGCCGTCAAGACTCTGGATTTGCCTAATCACCTGATAGTCAGAGGAG
This sequence comes from uncultured Anaerolineae bacterium, assembly GCA_965554365.1. GTDB lineage: Bacteria > Chloroflexota > Anaerolineae > Aggregatilineales > Aggregatilineaceae > CAYRNY01. Next base: position 402 of record CBEVZO010000195.1, on the reverse strand, counting down.
GGTTCGAGTCGCAGCAACAAACAGAGGGTTTCCAGCAAACGTTTATCTCGATGGGCATTGCTGTTGTGATCGTCTATCTGGTGATGGTGTTGACATTCGGCTCACTGTTGCATCCGGTGACGATCCTGTTCAGTTTACCGCTAGCGATTGTTGGGGCTGCCGTCGGGTTAGAGGTAACAGATCGAGTGTTAGGCCTCTCTGCCGTCGTGGGGCTGTTGATGCTGGTAGGGATTGTCGTAACAAACGCTATCGTGTTGATCGCCCGGGTACAAACTAATCGCAAGAACGGTATGGCAACGCGGCAAGCGTTGATTGAAGGTAGTACCACGCGTTTGCGTCCGATCTTAATGACGGCCATCGCAACGATGGTGGCACTAACACCGCTGGCGATTGGTCTATCTG
>CBEVZO010000194.1:0-6636 GCA_965554365.1 uncultured Anaerolineae bacterium | reverse complement strand
AACGATTTCCTGCGAGGCGAGCAGGCGCGTGGCGTCTTCGGCCAGTGCCAGCGCGCGCTTGGCACGCCTACTGCCCTCGTCGGCCAGCTCTTTGAGCGCGGATTTGTGCGCGTTGATCAACGCGACGTAGGCGGCTTTGAAAATGGCATTGAGCAGGATAAACGTACCTAACAGCAGCACGCCAATTAAGCTAATGTCCACAGCTATTTACCTTTGGAAGCTGGCTGGAATGAGAGGTGAGGAGGGTTCTTGTTATAGCAGCTATACCCCAGGCAGCACTACACAACCCAACGGGGGCTTGCGTTGTGGCATAGGGCATATTCAGGGTGATAGACGAAGGAGGTTCGGCTGGGTCTTCAGGCACGCTGCACATCATACACCAAAACGACTTATCGCGGCGCGGAAAAGCGCCATCTTACGGGCATTGTACCACAAATGCAGAGTGCGTCAAATTCGCCACAGTGACGGTCCACAACAGCGTGTATAGGCCGGGAAGATAGTAGCCTGGACTGCGCTTGCCACCACGCAGCAGTCAATTCCACATTTACGAGCCAGCGTGAGTCACTGTCAATAACTTTGGCGATGTGAACACGCTACACACGGTAGCCAACACCGCCCCATCGGAATCCCACAACCCTATATGTGGGGATCGTGAAAACCACCACACCCCTACATAACAGGATCACCCGTGTGCGTCGACCTGCTCATTTGTGCGCAGCAGCACGGCGCACATTGCTTATTTACGGCCCGCTGTGCAAAACTTATCCACAGGTTTCACAATCTGTCCACAACCCCGTTACCCACATATCCCACGCCCCAGATACAGGGCTATAGGCGCGCCAACGGCCCCCACATCTGGACCACCCCACAACGCGCCCAAATGGTCCAAAGCCCGCCTGTGCAAAGTGTTGATAACTCACCCTGTTTATAGACAGCCAGAGTCGATAACTTTGCCCGGCTCAACCGTTGCCTGTGGGATTGTTGTGGGATAGATATGGGGGGCGCAAGACCCGCGCACCGCAAGATACGGATTATCCAAACACAAATCGTTTTTAACCGCTGATCAAACCACACCTTATCCACAGTTTGCACAGCCCCTACTACTACTACTAGTAGTAAATAAAATAGTGGCATGTAAATAACTTTTAGTTACGCAGTGCGCGTGTGCATAACCCACAACCCACACCAACGCCTGTACAATGATCACAAACGGCACTCGGATCGGTGCTATTTGGTTAGGCAAACTGCTCGACAGAGCGTTACAATGAGCGCCGCGAACACACAAAATAATGACTATATTGGGATTATGATGATGACCACACCATTTGACCTTGATGATCGCGCTCATCTGCACACAGTAGATGTGGAAAATATGCTAGGGCATATTAACGCATTGCCAAAGCAGTTTGAGGCGGCGTGGCAGTCGGCACTACAACAACCACTGCCCACCACACACCAACAGCCCAAACAAATTGTGTTGTGCGGTATGGGGGGGTCCGCCATTGGCGGTGATTTAATAGCGGCGCTGATTAGCGCCACAGCCCCCGTACCGTTTGTGGTATTGCGGGGCTACGATCTGCCTGCGTTTGTGACCGGCCCGGAAACTCTGGTGATCACCAGCAGTAATTCCGGTAATACCGAGGAAACGCTGGCCGCCACTGAGCAAGCCCTGGCACGCGGTGTGCAGCTCCTCGCAATTTCCACCGGGGGCACATTAGCCAAACATGCTGCTGCCAACGATTATCCGTTGTGGCAATTCACGTATAAAAGCCAGCCCCGCGCCGCGCTTGGCTGGAGCTTTGGGTTGTTGATCGGTCTGGCACACCGTTTAGGATTAGCGGTAACATTGGAAGCTGATCTCGATGAGGCGCTGACCGTCATGCGCGAACACCAGACCAACTATAGTATGGACACCCCTACCGCGAACAATCCCGCTAAGGGAACAGCCAATTGGTTGTTTGGCACTTTGCCGGTGTGTTTTGGTTCGAGCATATTCGAGCCAGTGGCGCGCCGTTGGAAAGGCCAGCTCAACGAGAACTCAAAGGTCTGGGCACAATACGAACCTATGCCGGAGACCAACCACAATGCGGTGGCAAGCGTCGCGTGGCCCGCTTCCCGACAAATCGCAACTACTGCATGGTTCTTGACCTCACCGAAATTCGATCATCCGCGTGTGACGTTGCGCAACCAATTGACTGCCCAACTGTGTGAAGACGCGGGTATGCCTACCGCCACTTTCACCCCGCGCGGTCAGAGTGCGTTGGCGCAGATGTGCCATGCGATCCAATTCGGTGATTATGTGAGTTACTATGTCGCGCTGGCGTATGGCGCGGACCCGACTGCGATTGCGCAGATCATGACCCTAAAAGCGCAGATGGCAAAGGCCTAACCTGCGCGCTACATTCTGATCATCAACGATCCGGCGGATCGAACGCTGCCGGACAAACAAGTTAAGACCAGGTCTGGAGGACCAGTTTTACTATGTCACCCCGCAAAGCAGATCATGTACGCTTGTTTATTCCCGGACCCGTTGAGGTCCGTCCAGAAATTCTCGACGCCCAAGCTAATTGGATGATCGGGCATCGTTCCGCTGCGTTTGCCGAGCTATACGCGCGGATGCAAACCAAGCTGCAACAAACCTTCGCCACCAAGAATGCGGTGCTGCTTTACACCTCGTCCGGTTCTGGCATCTGGGAATCGGCGTCACGGAATTGCATACGTGACGGTAAGAAAGTGTTGCACCTGACCTGCGGCGCGTTCAGCGAGCGTTGGGCGGAAGTGAGCCGTCTGAACGGGAAGTCAGTCGATATCGTGGCCGTTGAATGGGGCCAAGCCATCAAGCCGGAGCAGTTGGCCGAAGCGCTGGAACATGAGGCATACGACGCGGTCGCGGTTGTGATGAACGAAACCAGCACCGGCGTGCGCAACCCTATCGAAGGCTATGCCGAGATTATGGCGCAGTACCCTGACACGCTGTTCCTGGTCGATGCGGTGAGCATTTACTCCGGGGCCAAGATCGACGTGGACGCCTGGAGCATTGACCTCTGCCTGACCAGCACGCAGAAGGCCTTCGCGCTGCCGCCGGGAATGGCGTTGGCGTCTGTATCTGAGCGTGTGTTGGATCGCGCCAAAGAGGTTAAGAACCGGGGCTACTATTTCGACATTCTCACGCTGCACAAGAGCCACCTGAAGAATAACACGCCGGCCACCCCACCTGTGGCGTTGATGTATGCCGCCGACCAGCAGCTTGACGATATGCTGACCGAAGGGTTGGACGTCCGCTACGCACGCCACGCACAGATGGCGGAGCAAACGCGCGCTTGGGCGCGTGAGGCCGGGTTCGAGATGTTCTCTGAGGAGGGCTACCACTCGCCGACGGTGTCTACGATTGCCAACACGCGCGAGATGGATATTGTCGCGCTGAATCAGTTCCTTGCGGAACGGGGTATGACGCTCTCGAACGGGTACGGCAAGCTCAAGGGGCAGGCGTTCCGCATTGCCCACATGGGCGATACGCAGCCCGCACACCTGGAAACGCTTTTCGCTGCCGTCAACGATTTCTTGCAGAAAGAGGTGTAACCCCATGACGTATAGCGTAATTGTCCCGGACAATCTGAACAAGGCGGGGCTGGATGTATTGGCCGCGCAGTCGGAACTCAAGGTTTATGCGCCGGGTAAGATGTCGCGTGAGGACACGCTTGCCGCTGTGCTGGACGCTGATGCACTGATCATCCGCAGCGGCACACAGGTTGATGCAGCTTTGCTCGCCGTTGCCCCGAAGCTGAAGGTGGTGGTGCGCGCGGGGGTCGGTGTGGACAACATCGATCTGGACGCCTGCACTGCACGGGGTATTGTGGTTATGAACACCCCGGACGGCAACACGATCTCGACGGCGGAACACACCTTCGCGCTGATACTCGCGTTGGTGCGGCATATTCCGCAGGCTGATGCTTCGCTGCGCGCAGGTCAGTGGGATCGCAAGAAATATGTCGGGACCGAACTGCGTGGGAAGACGTTGGGGCTGATCGGGTTTGGGCGCGTAGGCCGGGCGTTGGCGCAGCGCGCAGCGGTGTTTGGCATGACCGAAGTCGCCTACGACCCCTTCGTGCCGGAGCATGTGGCGCGTCACCTGGGCCTGTCACTGTGCAGTTCGCTTGAAAACCTATTGGCGCGGGCAGACATCATTTCGCTGCATGCCCAGGCAACGGACGACACGCGTGGCTTGATCAACGCTGAGTCCATCGCCAAGATGAAAGATGGTGTGTACATCATCAACGCGGCGCGCGGGGCATTGATCAATGATGATGATCTCGCGGCGGCGCTCAAGAGTGGCAAGGTGGCCGGGGCGGCGCTCGATGTGTATCATGCAGAACCGCCGCCCGCCGATCATCCGCTGTTGGGTCTGCCCAACGTGATCCACACCCCGCACCTGGGAGCCAGCACCTACGAAGCCCAGACGCAAGTCGGTGTCCACGCGGCAGAGAAAGTCATCAACGCGCTGATCAATGGCGAGTTCAAGAATGTGCGCAACAAGGCGATCTTGGACAAGCTGCCGACGAAGTAAGCTGCGGATTGTTGGCATAACCTGTAGAGGGTAGGGCAAACGAACCGTAGGTTCCCTGGACACCGCAAGCCGTGTCCCTACTCCACCGCGTGGGAAATGTAAGGCTCCCGCGCGGTGTTTTGTGTTCATGCGGCGCGTGCGGACTCAGTCTTGCCGGGCGCACCACAGGATGCTATAATGCGAGCAGATTGGGGAGTCGCCAAGTGGCTAAGGCAGCGGCCTTTGGAGCCGCCATTCGCTGGTTCGAGTCCAGCCTCCCCAGCCACATAGAAATGCCCCGTCATCTCGGCGGGGCGTTTGCTTTGCCGCACGTCGCGCGTACTCAGACCTCCAACGCGCGCTGTAATGCGGCCTCAGCGTGGATGCGCGTGGTATCCAACAGCGGCAGCGCCACATCCCCCGGACGCACCAACAGCGGAATCTCCGTGCAGCCCAGGATCACGCCCTGTGTGCCACGCGCCGCCAGATCGTTGATGATGCGCACATACTCCGCACGCGAGTCTTCGCGGATGGTCCCCTGGACCAGGTCCTCATAGATCACACGGTTGACGGTGGCCTGATCCTCCGCGTTGGGAACCTGCACGGTGATGCCGCGCGGGGTTAGGGCATCGGGATACAACCGGCTCGCCATCGTGAAGCGCGTCCCTAGCAGCGCGACGTTGTCCATTCCTTGCACCTGGATTGCGTCGCCGACCGTGTCGAGCAGACTCAGCATAGGGACACTCACACGCGCCTGCACCTGATCAAACACGAGGTGCATGGTGTTGGTCGCGATCAAGATGAAGTCCGCGCCCGCTGCTGCGAGGCTGTTGGCGGCGGCGGTCAACCCATCCGTGATGAGGTCCCAGCGGTCTGCGTTGGGCCAATCCACGTAATCCTGGAAACTCACGCTGAAGATCAGCACTTCGGGATAGCCATAATCGCCAAAGCGCGCCGTATAAGTGTGTGTGATGTATTCGTAGTACGTGATAGTCGATGCGGGCGACATGCCGCCCAGAATACCGATGCGTTGGGGCATCGTGTGCCTGCCTTTCATGCTGTGAGGTTGCGCTACGGTGTATGCTAGCATGGTGCAAGATCTGCTTCAAGCACCTTATGAGTCCATGTGAGTCCAGACGGTTCGTGCGTTGATCGCCCCTGGGTCACACTATAGTTTATGACACCCCGCTACCGCACTGGTGAGCGTTGCCACTAGGCACTGTTGACGCCCTCTGGTATGGTAGAATATAGAATGAGGGGTCACGCTATGTGGCCTGTGAACGCTTAACATTTTTTTGCATAAGGAGACCAAGGACCTGCTGATGAGCGTAGTATGGGAATCACGTTATGCCCAGCGAGCGAAGGGCGTAACCAGCTCCATGATCCGGGAGCTATTAAAATTTACGCAAAGACCCGAAGTTATATCTTTTGCCGGAGGACTCCCCGCAGCCGAATATTTCCCCGTTGAGCGCTTCCAAGAAGCGTGTCAGCGTGTGTTATCTACAGCGGCCCACCAGGCGTTGCAATACAGCCCCACCGAAGGTTATATCCCCTTACGGGAACTGATCGCTGAGCGACTTAGTGGCGCTGGCGCATGTATTGGCACTGAAAACGTGCTGATCACGTCCGGGTCGCAACAAGCCCTCTCGCTGATCGGCGCGTTGTTTATTAATCCAGGGGATCGCGTGTTGGTGGAGCAGCCGACGTATCTCGGCGCGCTGCAAGCCTTCACCGCGTTCCAGGCGGAATATGTGGGCGTGCCGACTGACGATGATGGGATTCGCGCGGACCTCGTGGAAGATGCGATGCGTCACAGCCCGAAATTCCTCTACATCCTCCCGAACTTCCAGAACCCCGCCGGCGTCACGATCCCCGAAGAACGACGCTACGAGATCGTGCGTATTGCGCGGGCGTATGGTGCGCCGATTGTCGAGGATGATCCTTACGGATCGTTGCGGTTTGAGGGCGCACATATCAAGCCGTTGTATGTGGTGGATGCGGAACTCGCGGGGCTGACCGGCGATGCTCCATACGCGGGGGACGTGATCTACCTCGGTACTTTCTCCAAGATGCTCGCGCCCGGCCTGCGCACT
>CBEVZO010000193.1:0-6637 GCA_965554365.1 uncultured Anaerolineae bacterium | reverse complement strand
GTATCCGCTCATCTGGGTCGAGCAGTTCTCAGCGGATATCGGCGCGCTGCGGGACGCGATCACGGTGCTGAAACACGGCGTCACGCTGGCAATTGCGCCGGAAGGTACACGCAGCCACACTGGCACGTTGATCCAGGGCACACAGGGAGCCGCGTTCATCGCCACGCGCGCCAACGTCCCGATTGTACCGGGTGCGGTGTGGGGATCGGAGAAAGTCCTCAAGCACCCGCGCCCGCTGGTGACGGCACGCATCGGCAAACCGTTCACGCTGCCGGAGGGTCGCGCCAAAGGGCCGGAACTCGAAGACTACACCGAACAGATCATGTGCGCGATTGCGGCGCTGCTGCCGGAGCAGTATCACGGCGTGTATGCGGGCCATCCCCGCATCGAGGAGATGCGCCAGATCGTAACGTAGGCGCGGCGTGGCAGCCCCGCGCGGGTGAACATTGTCAGGGCGTCCATGATCATGTGGTCGGGCAGAGCAAACTGGACGTGGGCCAGGTGCAAGCCGATGAAATCAAAGTGAAGACACAAGCCGGGGTGGTCTGGATGGCGTTGGCGCTGGCGGCGTTTTGATGCCGAACTCATTGCAACTTTTCAGGCAAGGATAATGAACAATAGCAAAGTATTTCCCCTAGTTTTCGTGATACTAATTGCGGCTGTTTTTGCGGGATTCCTAACATCTTGCGCTGTTGAGAAATCGCAGCATGAGGTTGCAACAACAACCCTAACTCCAACGTTAATCTTAATTGATCCCACCGCTGTTGCGCATTTACAAGAGGGGAACCGATTTTTTGATGAAGGTGACTATGAAGGTGCTTTAGAAAGTTATACCAATGCCTTAACTTATAGCCCTGCGTATGCACAGGCTTACTACAATCGTGCAAATACATACAATAAAATAGCAGCCTATGAGCAAGCTATCAACGACTACACGCGTGCCATCGAACTCACCCCTGAAATGGCTGAAGCGTATGTTGGGCGAGGAATCGCGTATCGTCATCTACAAGTTTACGAGCAAGCCATTGCTGACTACACACGAGCACTTGAACTTGCTCCAAATATGGTGAAGGCTGTCTTTAATCGTGGACTTGCTTACAACGCTATTGGTGAATATGAGCAGGCTGTGACCGACTTCAATCGAGCTATCGAGATTAGCCCTGATGATGCTGAAGCGTATGCAGGCCCTTGACACATTCCGAGGTCGCGGGTTTACGCGTCTGAATAAACGTGAATATGGACTGGCCGAACGCGATTATTCTCAGGCGATTGAACTCAACCCAGATTATGCCTTAGCTTATGGTGGTCGCGGGTATGCGCACTACTATCAAGGACACGAAGAACAAGCCCTTGCGGACTTGCGAGAATATTCACATCGAATGGGAGATGATGCCTCTCCTGAGATTATACGCTTATTGGCGCAGTTAGAGGACACATCTGGATCGTAACACTACAAGAATAGCTTAATAACAAAACAATCTCTATCTTTGCAGTTTTCCAGATTTACCCCTATCCCCCAGCCCCTTTCCCCGCAAGCAGAGAAAGGGGAGCAAAGTCCCTCCTTGCTTGCGGGGAGGGATTTAGGGTGGGGTCAACTGGTACGGCCAAAAGTGCAAAGATAGAGAAAACAATAATGGGACATGGATAAACGCGGATCAAAAAACGTATTATCACTTGAAAGGATGAGGCACAGCTTATGAGTAATGACGCGCGCGCGGATTCTCCCGCGCAACAAACGGGCACGATTTTTCAGCAGTTGTCGCTGCTGGATCGCTATTTGCCGGTGTGGATTTTCCTGGCGATGGCGGCGGGCGTGCTGCTGGGGGCGATCTTCCCCGACATTCAGGATACGTTCGACTCGCTGCAAATTGACACGGTGTCACTCCCGATTGCCGTCGGCCTGCTGTGGATGATGTATCCCGTGCTGGCAAGGTGAAATACAAGGAAATCGGCAAGGGTCGGCTGTTTGGTGTCTCGATCCTGCAAAACTGGGTCATCGGCCCGGCACTGATGTCCGGGTTGGCGTGGCTGTTCCTCTCAGACATGCCGGAGTATCGCACCGGGTTGATCATCGTGGGGCTGGCGCGCTGCATCGCGATGGTGCTGATCTGGAACATACTGGCGGGCGGTCACAGCGAAGATTGTGCGTTACTCGTCGCGCTGAACTCAGTCTTTCAGATCATTATGTACAGTCCGCTGGCGTACTTCTACCTGACCGTCGTGCCGGAGTGGTTCGGGCGGCGCTATTATCCGGGCGATGCGACCGTGCCCGGTGTGAAGATGGCGTAGAGGTTGCGTTGATCGTCCATGCGCCCGCCCAACGCGATCATCGCGGCTAGATCTTGCGGTCACGTTGGGAGGGTACACACAATCACGCGGGGGTTACTTGTTCAGCCCCATCTGCGCGGCGTTGGGGCAGCGCTGTTTGGCGTGACAATGCACACACGCGACCTGCTTAAACAGCACGAAAAACCGAAACAGCAGCAATCCGACCACCGCCGCCGTGATCGCCAGCAACCACGCCGAGAAATTCAAGATCAGCCCGATGATCAGCAGCGGAATCGGCGCAATCAGCGCGGCCATGTACAGGTTGTTGTGGCATAGGATGCCCTTCGCACGGTTCTTAAAACGCTGCGGTTTGCCCGGTACGGCGATCCGGCGCGAGAGCAGATTCAGCGCCGAAATACAGCGCGCGTCGCCTTCCATGCGGTAATATGGGCAGTTGGGACACACGTTCAGCGGCATGATCACGTACATCTGCCCGAACGCAAACAGCAAATAGATGATTGTCAGGGCGCTGCTCAACCCCGACTCCCCGAACCCCAGATGTAGGCCAAAGCCCGCCAGCCCAAAATGCAACACGGTGACGCCGTGATACATCAGCACACTGGACCATGGATATCGCGTGTACAACTCAGCTTTTTTTGCTTGACTCATTGACGCCGCTCCTCAATCATCCGTACTATTCGCAGTATACGACGCTTTGCCCCGGCGGATAGTGTGGATCGGCACACTTCTCGCACGACGAGCGCCATGTTTCCCTGGTATAATACGCTGGTTTAATCACGCGCACCCAGGAGCCACGCCCCATGCTACGCCAACTACTCTACGCCACGCTGAATCCCGGTAAATTGATGGAAATCCGCGCGTTGCTGCACCCGGAGGGAATCGACATCCTCGCGCCCGGCGACGTGGGGCTGGACCTCGACGTGGTCGAAGATGGGACCACACTCGAAGCGAACGCCGCCGCCAAAGCCCGCGCCTATATGCAGCATCTCGGCGACAATATCGTGGTCCTGGGTGACGACACGGGCGTGGAGATCGACGCGCTGGATGGCGCACCGGGCATTCACGTCCGGCGCTGGGATGGCTCCGCGCGCATGACAGATGAGGCGATCATCGCGTACTGTCTGGACAAGCTGCACGGCGTGCCAACGGCGCAGCGCGGGGCGCAGTTCCGCACGGTGTTCGCGATTGGTGTGCCGGGTGGGGAATTGGCGTTTTACGATGGCGTGCTGCGCGGCGTGATTTTGGAGGAACCCGATCCGCTGCGCATTCAGGGGTTCCCGTTCGAGGCGCTGTTCTACGTGCCGGAGTGGGCGATCCTGCTGGGCAAGGTGCATCAATTGCCGCCGGAGCAGAAGCGCGCGTATGTCACGCACCGCGAGCGCGCACTGCGGCGGGCGCTGCCGTACGTGCGGGGGTTGTTGGGGATGGGGTAATGACAAAAAACGAGTTCAACGCCGGGAATGTTGCTGTAAAAACCATGCCTTAAACAACTTCATCGCTTCTGGGGTCTTTATGCATCTCAAAGCCTGTGCTGCCAGGTCCGCGATTCTAAGGTTCTCGCCTAACCAGGTTTCTTGCATCACAGTATTATCGGAAAGAAGTTCCTTCAGTTTCGGTATGGCAATGGGAGATCCAATTCTCGCAAAGGTCCGAAGCGCTGCTGGGCACCAATTGGTATCCATGTTGTAAATATCCCACCATTCCAAAAACAATCGAACGGTTTCTTCATCTCCAACCATTCCTATTGCTTCGACCACTCTCGGTCGAATGTGTATTCCTTCCTCAATATGTTGCAAAAGAACCGGCAAGGCTCGTTCGTCCAGATAATATTCAGCTAATCCGATTGCGACTTTGATCCGAACAGCTATCAATGGATTTACCAATTCTTTGCGTAGTGCTTGTTGCGCAATCGGATGATTTGCTTCAAGCAGAACTTGTATAGCCTCGTCTAATTCCCCTTGTTTGTGACTTCGAAGTGCCCTAATTGCCGAATGAATGTATGTAGGAGCATTGAACGCAATATCAAGAACATTCAGACGCTCGATCAGAATATCCCAGGGGTGCATGTCGGGATCTGTGAAATCAACGTGCTGCCAAGCCTCAAAGCGGGGATGCTTTTCAGGTGTAGGTTTTAGTATCACAGGGATCACTTTGACGCCATATCCCCACGCCATCGCCCACTCGTAGGTGACGTATTTCGACTCGCTCGCCGCTGGAGTCAGCACCACTACACACGCGAACGCCTCCCGCAGCGCCGCGTCAATCGCTTCACGCCAGCTTTCTCCTGCGGGAATATCGGTGTCCATCCACACATCGAAGCCCGCTGCCTCAAGTTGCTGCTTTAGCACGGCGGGGAAATCGCTGTTTTCATGTTTATATGAGATAAAAACATGCGCCATACATCACCCCCTCATTTTCCCCAATTATGCACCCTCAACGCCCAACCGCGCCAGCGCCCGCTGCGCCAACGCCACCAGAGACTCGTCCTCGCTGTCTAACACGGCCCGCAGCGCATCCACCGCCCGCATATCGCGCAACTCGCCCAGGCGCACCGCCGCCGTGCGCGCGACGTGCCAATCCTGCACACTGAGCGCCGCGATCAGGCCCGGCACAGTGTCGCCCGCGTTGATCTGTACCAGCGCGAGAATCGCCGCCCGCCGCGCGGTCCGGTCATCGCCCGTGATCACGGCGACCAGCGGATCAATCGCGTCTGTGCCGTAAGCCGCGAGTGCCGTTATCGCAGCCTGGACCACGCGATCCGCGCCATCGCTGAGGCGCGCGATCAGCAGCGGGAGCGTATCCACTGCGCGCTGTTGCCCCAACGCTTCGACCGCCGCGAAACGCACATCCGCGTAGACCGGGTGCTGCGTCGCGGCCCGCAGCAGGTCCGTTGCGAGAGGCGTGTCGGAGCCTGCGATCTGGCGCACCCCTACGCCTCGCGTGTGCGGCGCTGCGTCGAACAACATCTCGCGCGCCTGAGCCAACGCGGGTGCATCCGCAGCGTCGACGCGGGGCAGGACTGCCGCACACACGTCGGCGGCGACCGACCGCAGCCGCGCGAGCCAATCTTCCACCTGGGCCACCGGAACCGGATCGCAAGCAGCTAACGGCGGCGGGAAATTGTCCGCGTCAGATATCAGATCACCGCTCTCAGCGTCGGGCGCAGGCCCAGGGATCAGCGGCAGCACGGGCTTGCCCGCACCGAGCGCATACGCCCAGAGGTAGCTCACCAACGAATCCGTACACGCGTCTGGCGTGGCGAGTACGATCACCACCCAGGACTCACGCAGCCAACCTTCGAGAAAGAAATGGTAGGTCCAGCCATGCTCCGGGGCCGGGTCCATGACCGTCAGGAACCCCGCCGCGTCCAGCGCCATCTGGATTTCGAGCGCCGCGTCACCGTCCGCCGCCGCGTAGATCAACATGCTATGTGCCATTTTTGGTAGTTGCCTCCGTATAACACAGCACACCGTCGCGCGTGTATCTTACAGAGTTCTCCCCCGCCCTATGCTCTGTGTGGCGCCCATGCGCGGCGGTTCCTCTTGTAAAGCGCAGTCGTCAGTTTGCAGGTGTCGCGTGTAACAAAGTCCCCTCGCCGTGTGTGACGAGGGGATGCCAAGCGTTGATGGGGACGGGAAGATCACCGCGCGCGCGGGAAAACCACCCTACTCCAGAATGCTGCGCGTGTTCACGATTAACTCGCCATCGCCCACGCTGACCTGCGCAATGAAATAGCCGACATCATGGGGACGCAGCGCGGCGTAGGCCACATCGATCTGCGCGTGGAGCAATTCGCGTAAGGGGGTCAACACGACCTGCACATCACCGTCGTAGGCCGTGCCGTCATTGGTGAGCAGCGCCTCAATGGGCGAGAGTACCGGCTCCCCGCTGAGCAACGCCACCGACGCACGAATCTGGACCGGATGCGCGCTGGGCACACCGTCGATGGTGCTACGCAAGTTACCGGTGATCACCACTGCGCCGATCTCGAAACTCACGGTCGGTACAGAGGTATACTGTTGGCGCACCACGTTGGCTGGATCGTCCTGAATCATGGCGTTGATCATATCTTCCCCCACAATCACCAGGGGATCAGGCTCTACTTCCTGCCCCGCAGGCACGGCAGAGGGACGCGGCGCAGTCGTCGCGAGCGTGCCCGCCGTGGGCGGCGCGGCAGACGTGCGCGGAGGACTGGTGCGCGTCGCAATAATCCAGGGCGTGAGCGTGGGTGTGCCTGGCGCGGTCGGCTGGAAGGTGGTTGTCGCACGCGCATAGTCGTAGTCAATGGTCGCGCGCGGAACCTGGGTCGCGGCGAGTTCCGGCGTCCAGGTAGGCGCGGCTTCATACA
>CBEVZO010000192.1:0-6657 GCA_965554365.1 uncultured Anaerolineae bacterium | reverse complement strand
CATCAATCAAGACGATGGGCCGGAAAATCACAGCCAGCGGACGCAGTTTATGCAGCGCATCACGACGTTTGTGGACGCCTTTCAACTCAGCGTCCAGTTGGCCTATTACCCACCCTAACACAGCAAATATAATCCGATTGAACGAGTCTGGGGGGGGGGCGAAAAACGCTGGAACGGCAGTGTGTTGGACACTATTGAAACTGTGCTCAACTTCGCCAAGAATTTGATCTGGAAAGGCTTACACCCGATCGTTGTCAAACTGGTCAACAAGCCTTATCCCACCGGCATGGGATTGACCCCGCACGCCATGACGGTCCTTGAACAGCGTTTTGAGCGCTTGATTGGCTTGGAGAAGTGGTTTGTTGCTATCTCGCCGCTGCGTCCATAATGCGGACGACTTATTTTCATGGAAAAGCCTTATCTGCGGGGTTCTCAAGCTATTTTTCTCAGTTTGATCGTCTTCAGACCGCCACTTTTTCCGCAGTTACGGTGCAATTCCATTTCATTTCACGGTTACAATGCAAATCACACGCTGTTGGCTTACCGCGCTGGGCAACCGACTCCTTCGCTCTTACCCACTCACCAACCTTAAGACCACCCGCCATTCACCTCCTGAATGCATACTTCTAAAACCACATAATCACTTCACAGTGTCTTCATAAGTTCCACATAATCTCCACCGATAATCCGTTCATCATATTCACACGACCACAGCAAACATTGGAGGGTTGATCATGGTACAAAAACTTATCGTGGGCTTGCTTGTTCTCACCGTTATTGGTGCGGTAGGTGTTGGTGTATACGACGTTTCCCAAAACGATGATGCTACCGACATGCTACTCGCTCAAGAAGGCGCTCCTCTGCCCTCTGGCCTCGATACAACAACCACAATTTCAGCGGAACCCGCCATTGACGACGCACCGCTAGATGAAACAGCGCCAGTTGCCGTTCCGGAAACGGGTGTTCCACAAACTATTGAACAGGAGCAAGCGGTAGATCAGGTTGGCGAACCCTGGGCAGGCAGTGGCACAATTGCCAGCTTTGATGAGGCGGGCATGACGCTCGAATTGGCCGACGCTTCACAGATTTATATTGAGCTAGGGCCGCAGCCCTATTGGACAGCGCAAGGTGTAACGTTATTAGAAGGCGACAACGTCACCGTGACCGGTTTCTTCAACGGTGAACAATACCATGCGGCAACCGTCACCAAGATGGACGGGGCGCAGTTGGCGCTGCGCACTGCCGAGGGTCTCCCGCTGTGGTCCGGTGGCGCAAATGGCAACGGTAACGACGGTGCGCATGATGATGGCGCTGAGGCCGCTGAACCACAAGTAGCCGTCGAAGACTGGATCACGGTAGAAGGTACGATCGCAGTGGTCAACAATAATGCGTTGACGCTACAAACCCCCGATGGCAAGACGCTGAAACTACAACTGGGACAGCCGCACTTCATCGAAGACCAGGGGATCAGCTTTGTCGAAGGCGATCCGATCCGCGTCATCGGCTACTGGGAAGGCAACGCATTCAAAGCAGGCGAAATCACCAATCTGACGACCGGCGAACGCTTAATGCTTCTGGACCCCAATGGGCGTCCGCTATGGGGCGGCCCAGGGCGCAACGGCGCATCACAGGGACAAACAGCGCAGGCGGGCAATCCGACCGATGCCATTCCCGCTGACGGCACAGGTCAGGATCAAGGGCAAGGCCAGGGTGGTGGTGGCAATGGAAATGCTGGTGAAGGTAGCAGCGGCAACGGCGACGCAGGCCAAGATGGCGGCAGCAGTGGAAATGCTGGTGAAGGTAGCAACGGCGGCGGCAACGGCTACCAGGGTGGACGCAATCTGGATTATCAGGGGTAATGCTAATTAGGATACGCATTAACCCTGTGTGTTCGATTGAAACGAGGAGCGTGTGCAATGACTACCACTGACCCCCGTCCCGACCGTTTACCCGACCGCGTGATTGACTCAATCCAGCGCGACGACCTACCGCTAAGCGACGACCGCAGCCGGATGAAGTTTGTGATGAACAATCTAGTGTTGCACATCCATCCGGCGAAGGTGGCTAAATCCACCTTAAAATTCACCTACACCTGGGGTCTGGGCGGGCTGGCGATTCTACTGGTGATGCTGCTGGTGATGACGGGCATAATGCTCATGTTTGCCTACACCCCCACCCCCGACACCGCCTACAACGACATGCTGCGGCTGAAAACTGACGTCGCTTTCGGACAGTTGCTCCGCAACCTGCACCACTGGAGCGGCAATCTGCTGCTGGTCGTCGCGTTCCTGCACTTACTACGCGTGTTTTTTACCGGGGGTTTTCGTCCGCCGCGTGAATTCAATTGGGTGCTAGGGATTGTGTTGCTGCTATTGATCGTCGCGGCGAACTTCACCGGCTACCTACTACCCTGGGACCAACTCGCGTACTGGGCCATTACAGTCGGCACGAGCCTGCTGGACTATGTGCCAGTCATCGGCCCCGCAATCAGCCGCTTGATTCTCGGCGGACCAGAGGTCAGCGGCGCAACACTGACAAATTTCTACGGGCTGCATGTAGCGATCATCCCGCTGACGATGTTTTTCCTGATCTCATTTCACATCTGGCGCGTGCGCAAAGACACACTTTCGATCCCGCGCAACATTGATCAGGAACGCCCCAAGCGCGTCGAAAAGGTCACCACGATCCCTAATCTGGTGGCGATTGAGTTCGTCTTCGCGCTGGTGATGCTCGCCTTGATCGTGATGTGGGCCAGTTGGGTCGATGCACCATTGGAAGAAGCCGCCAATCCCGATCACAGCCCGAATCCCGCCAAAGCCGCGTGGTACTTCATGGGTTTGCAAGAAATGCTGCTGCACTTCCACCCTGTATTCGGCGCGATTATCGTGCCGGGACTGGCATTGGCTGGCATGGCGCTGCTGCCATATCTACGCTTTGACACGGATTCCGAGGGCGTTTGGTTCCGTTCGCATAAGGGGCGACAGACGGCGGTGTTCAGCGCACTAACCGGATTGATCATCACGCCGCTGCTGGTGATCGCTGACGAATATTGGGTTGATCTGCCGGGATTACTGCCCAGCTTACCGACCATCATCAGCAACGGGTGGGTTCCGCTGGCCGGCTTACTGCTGCTGCTGTTGATGTATTATGAAATCATGCGGCGCGGATTCCGGGCATCAGCGTGTGAGGCACGGCAAAGCATCTTCACGCTGCTGCTGGTAAGTTTTGTGGTTTTAACAGTGATTGGCGTCGCGTTTCGTGGCGAAGGCATGGCCCTTATGTGGCCCTGGGAGGTCCTGTGAGCATGGCAGAACAACACCCTACACACGATGAACACACCATGACACGGCGCAACTTCCTGAAATGGGTATGGGGCGCAGCGGGCGCAGTCGTACTCGCGGAAGGGGGCTTGGTAACATATCGTTTTTTCGCACCGAAGGTCATTGCAGGCGAGTTTGGTGGCGTGTTTGAGGTCGGGCATGTGGATGATTTTCCACCTGGCAGCGTAACGCCATTTAACGCAGGGCGCTTTTACCTCGTGCGGCTGGAAGACGGCGGATTCCTCGCTCTCTATCGCAAATGCACACATCTGGGCTGCGCGGTTCCATGGGAACCCGCAGAAGGAAAATTCGTCTGCCCATGCCACGCCTCAGCGTTTGAGGCCGACGGTGATGTCGTCAACCCACCTGCCCCGCGTGCGTTAGATCGTTTCGCCGTTGCCATCACCGAAGGCATGATCAGCGTGGACACTGGCAAAGCGATCCAGCGCGATACACACGGTTCTAATAACGCGATCTACGCTTAAGGAGTACCGACAATGACGCGTGAAATGGCCTGGATGGGAACACTCGCGACTCTATTGATTGTGGTGGTGATGGGCGTCAACTTGCTGCGCGAGGACGACCGGCAGTCGGACGCCGAGATCGATCTGCGCGTAGAAGCGGTGACAACAGGCATTGACCTGTATGCGGAAAGCTGCGCAGTCTGTCACGGCGCGTTCGGCGAAGGGCTAGGATCAACACCGCCGCTTAACACCGATGGTGTGCGTGAGATGGAAGAAAGTGACCTATTCAAAACCGTCGCGCGCGGACGGTATAATACACTGATGGCCCCTTACAGCGTGGACGAAGGCGGTATCTTCACCAACGCTGAGATTGATCACTTGCTGGCGATGATCCAATACGCCAATTGGTCCGCTGTAGAGGCGCACGTGGCCGCACTGGGCCTGACCCCGCCAGAGGTGGTTGTCGTGGAACTTACCGGCGAGATGCTAGACTCTGTGCGCGCACTGCCGGACGGCGATGCACTTGCCGCCGGGTTAGAAGTGTACGCGACCGAGTGCGCAGCATGTCATGGAGCCAACGCAGAAGGCACGAGCATCGCTCCGGCGCTGGACAGTGCTGATCTACGTGCGCAGGTGACAGATGACGACTTGATCCGCACCATCAACAACGGCGTGCCGGGTACACTCATGGCCGGTTGGAGCGGCGCGCTGAATACCAACGAGATCGCGAACGCCGCACTGCTGATCCGTCGCTGGCCCGATCTTGATGCTGCGGGGCTTGAAATGCCGGTCATCGAGGCGGAACCGCTGGATATGAGTCCTGAAGCGCTTGCGAACGGTCAATGGCTGTTTAACCTGACCTGCGCGCAGTGTCACGGCACGGATGGTTACGGTTCACAAATGGCTCCCGCGCTGAATAACCAGCAATTCCTGAACGAGACGCCTGATGCCGCAATCCAGCAGATCATCGCGCTGGGTGTGCCCGGCACGCGAATGCCTGCCTGGGGTGGACGCCTGACAGAATACGACGTCATGTCGCTGACAGCGTTCCTGCGTAGTCTAGAACCCACTGCCCCCGCGATGGCTGCACCGTAAGCACATAACGTTCCGGCCTGTGACACTGCGGATGGTCCCACTTGGTCCGCAGCGTCACAGTGCATTAAAATTGAGCTACACAGTAAAGAACAAAGGTTAAGTCCCATGAGCCGAAAAATCTTGATTGCGGACGATGAGCAACACATCATCGACACCGTGCGCGCCTACCTGGAAAACGCTGGGCTAACAGTGGTTACCGCGCGCAATGGGCGCGACGCACTGTTCACGTTCCGCCACGAAAAACCCGACCTTGTACTACTCGATGTAATGATGCCCGAAATGGATGGGTGGGAAGCCGCACGCCTGATCCGCCGCGAAAGCGATGTGCCAATCCTGTTTCTGACCGCGCGCGTGGATGACGTGGACAAAATCACCGGGCTGGAACTGGGCGCGGATGAGTACATCACCAAACCGTTCAGTCCGCGCGTGGTGGTTGCACAGGTGCGTGCAGTGCTGCGGAGGGCGTATGGCGATCTCTCCACAGAGCCGACTACATGGCGCAACGGAACGCTCGAACTCAACACAGAAACACATGAGGTCATGCGGGACGGACAACGGTTGTCACTCACGCCGAGCGAATTCGACCTGCTGGCAGTGTTGATCCAGCGTCCGGGGCGCGTTTTCACGCGTATGGAGCTGCTAGAGGGCATCCAGGGCGAAGCGTTCGCGGGCTATGAGCGTACTGTCGATGTGCATATCAAGAATCTGCGCGCCAAAATTGAAGACGACCCCCGCAATCCACGCTACATCGAAACCGTCTATGGTGTCGGCTACCGGATGCGGAGTGACGATGAATAGGCTGTCAGTGCGGTTATCGTTGGCGTTCCTGGTCGTGACGCTGCTGGCGATTGGCGCGGTAGCGTTGATCGTGCGTGACTCCACTGCGCGCACGTTCCGCCAATATCTCAACCAGAGCGATGACACGTTCTCCAACGAAGAAACGCTGCTCAGGCTCGAAGAGCATTATGCGGAAACCGGCTCCTGGGTAGGCGCAGACGTATTACTGCCCGGCTCCCAGAATAGTAGTGGTCAGGGCAGCAGCTCTGGTCAAGGACGCGGCCAACAAGGACGCGGGGGAGCGGTACTCATACTGGCAGATGCCGACGGAGTTGTGGTCGCGTCTACCGATGCGGAACGTATAGGATCGCGCCTGGATGATGAGACGCGGAAGCAAGGCATCCCACTCACGGTTGATGATCAACGTGTCGGATGGCTGGTGCAAGAAACGCCGGGATCGCAAGCATTAGACAGCACAGAACAAGATTTCCTTGATGAAAGCACACGCTGGATTATCGTGGCTGCTATTGTGGCCGGGGTAGCAGCGATTGTGATTGGTGTGGCGCTTTCGTGGCAACTCACGCGCCCGTTGCGTGCATTAACCCATGCTGCGCACGACCTGGCCGGTGGTGCATTGGGCAAGCAAGTCGAGACACACGGAACGACTGAAATCACAGAACTGGCAACCGCCTTCAACACTATGTCGCACGACTTGGCTGAGGGTGAAGCGCTGCGGCGACGCATGGCAGCAGACATCGCGCATGAACTCCGCACGCCCGTTACGGTGCTGCGCGCGCACCTGGAAGCCATGTTGGACGGCGTTTTTCCATTAGACGCCGAACGCCTTGCCGTAGCCTATGATCGTACAATTCATCTTTCGCGGCTGGTAGATGATCTACGCCTGTTGACGCGTGCAGAAGCCGGGCAGTTGCCGTTAGAACGAGTCACGGTTGCGCCTGCTGATCTGGTAGCGCGTGCGGTCGAGAGCTTCTCACCGCTGG
>CBEVZO010000191.1:0-6665 GCA_965554365.1 uncultured Anaerolineae bacterium | reverse complement strand
TAAGGCTGATCTGCGGCTGGTGATTCCTTACGGCGGTGACTTCGATCATTCACTCGGCACGGCGGCGGCGACAGCGGTGATGGCGTTCGAGATTATGCGTCAGCGTCGTACCCCGTGAGGTAAGCAGGAGTAGTGCTATGACATCCGGCAAATCTAAATCACGCGGCCCGCAGGTGCATCGTAGCACAGCGCCGCGCCGTCCGTCAGTCGAGAGCATCTATAACGGTCATTGGATGCGTTCGCGGCTGGAAGTCACGTTTGCCAAGCAGCTTGACGCGCGCGAGATTAAATGGGACTACGAGCCGGAACGTTTGCAGGGCGGACGCTACCTGGTCGATTTCCAACTGTCCGATCTCAAGTGTTGGGTGGAGGTCAAAGGGCGCTTTGAGGCGCGCGATCAACTGCTGCTACCGTTGGTGGCGGGACATCTCGATGGGCAGCGCAGCGAGCGCCTATTTTTGTACATGCGTGGGCGGGCGTTCCGTGTCACGGATCAGGGCTTTGCGCCGCTGAGCCATGCCGCGTTTTGGGATGTGCTTCAGGATGTACCAGAGGACGAGGATTTGCTGTATCTGAAGCACAAACGCGCGCGTGAGGAACCGCCACTGCGCGACGATTGACGCCGATTGAGATCGGGGCGCGTGGTGTGCTGCGCGCAGGAGGAGTACGAGATGCGTGTGTATTTAGTCCGGCACGGCAAAGCGTCGAAAGACCCCAGTTTCACTACCGATGCCGCACGTCCGTTGACGGAGCGCGGGCGGGCGGATGTGGAGGCTATCGCGCAGTTCATGGCGGGGGCGGACATGTCCGTGCATCAGATTCGCCACAGCGGATTGGTGCGCGCGGAGCAGACGGCGGCGATTATGGGGAGCCACCTCAATCCGCCCGGCGGCGTGATTGCGGTGCGCGGCCTGCATTATGCTGATCCAGTGAATGGGTTGGCGCGCGAACTGCACCACGAAATCCAGCCGGTGATGCTGGTGGGGCACAACCCGTTTATGGAATACCTCGTCGCAGCGATGCTGGGCGTTAACATGGGGCGCACGCCGGTTTGGTTCGCGACCTCCACCACCGCATGTCTGGATTATGTGGTCGGCGAGTGGACGCTAAAATGGGTGCTGCACCGCGAGTTGTTCGCGTCGGGAACTTAGTCCCCGCGCCAGATTTGCATGATCGGCATAGCGACGCGCGCGAAGCCCAAGCGCTCATAAAACGGGATGCGTTCCTCACCGCAGCCCAGCATTACCAGTTCGATATGCGCTAATTTGTCGTTGAAGCGGCGCATCATCTCGCTGCCAATGCCCTGCCCACGCAGTGCCTCGTCGATCACCACATCCTCGATGAACGCGCGATAGACGCCGTCGGTCACGGCGCGCGCAAATCCCACCAGTGTAGCGTTCTGCCACACGCTCAAACACAACGATCCGTCGATCATCGTCTGGATATTGTTGCGCGGACGGTCTGCGCCCCATTCGGTTTGTTTCAGCAGACGCTCGACAGCCTCGGCGGGAATGGGTTTGTCGAAGGAATAGTCAAGGTCGTGAGTCATCGTTCGCTTTGTCCTCTCGCCGCGTCCTGATCGCTGATTTTGTACACCCAGAAGATTGCGACTTCGCCGCGTGCCATGTCGTCGTTGTGATACAGCGTCATGCGCAGCCCGTCGAGTTCGCAGCCCTGCGCCGCGTAGAACTTGCATGCCGGGACGTTGTTGGTTTGTGTTTCGAACACCAGCGCGCGGTAGCCCAATCCCCGCGCCCACGCCACCGCCTGAGCGAATAGCTTACGTCCCACACCGCGCCGCCGGATGCTGTGATCGAGCATGATGTTCCACACCCAGACGGTATCGTTCCATTCCTGTGGTGTGGCATCCAGCACGCCCATGATGCGCCCATTGCATTCCACCACGCGGTGCAGCCCGTCGCGGCGCTCAAAACGCCCCCGGGTGAGGCGCTGTTCGCCGGAGTCGAAGTCGTAGGCCGTGCCTTTGTCAAACGGCGTATCCAGTGGGCGCTCGACCAGCCGCCAGCCGGACGTGATCCCGCTGCCCAGGCGCTCGACGACAAGCACCGTGTCGCTCACAAAACCGGGGCGAATCTCGGCCAGCCGGGGGATATCGGCGGCGGTCATGGGGCGGATGGTGATATCATGCTCGGTCACGGATCAGGGTTCCTCCACAGGGCGCAAATCACATTGATGCGGATTTTACGCAACAGCAAAAATTTTACAAGGTTCCTTTACAAGTCTATGCTATGATTAGCATGGCAGCGCGGGGCGGCACGCGAAGGAGCATATGTGAACGACCAACAAACCACACTTCCCTGGATACAACCGGGTTGGCGCGAGAGCGTCGAGGCGTGGGTGCGCGCACAGCTTGCGCAGCAGCAAATCGTACTCACGGAGGCGATCACTGAAGTGCAGCAGCGCGCGTGGTCTACGGTGCTGCGTGTGCCAACGGCGGCGGGCACGCTGTATTTCAAGGCGGCTGCGCCCGTGTTACGACACGAACCAGCGTTGCTGCAAGCGCTCGCGGCGTGGCATCCGGCGACGCTGCCCGGCGTGGTGGCGGTGGATGTGGCGCAGGGCTGGCTGTTGATGCGCGACGGTGGCGTGACGCTACGCAGCCTGGTGCAGTCGGTGGATGATTTCGACCACTGGCACGCGATTCTGCCGGCGTATGCGGCGCTGCAACAGGCTATGATTGCGCGGGCGGAGGAACTGCTCGCATTGGGCGTGCTGGATCGCCGGTTGAGTACGCTGCCGGAGCAAGTAGCGCGGTTACTGGATGATACCGGCGCGCTGCTGATCGATCAGCCGGACGGACTTACGGCGGCGGAGTACCAACAGTTGCGCGATCTACTGCCGGAGTATGCGGCACTATGTGCGCGGCTGGCGAGGTATGGGATTCCCGAAACGCTGCATCATGAGGATTTCCACGACGCGAACATCTTTGTGCAAGAGGGCGATGGTGCGGCGCGCTACACCTTCGCGGATTGGGGCGAAAGCGGCGTGGCACCCCCGTTTTTCACGCTGCTGGTGATGTTGCGCAGTATCGCGTACCGGCTCAAGCTGGAGTTTGACGGGCCGGAGATGCAGGCGCTGCGCGATGTGTATCTCAGCGCGTGGACGGATTACGGCACGCTGGACGATCTGCGGGCGGCGGCGGATTTGGCGGCGCGGGTCGCGATGCCCGCGCGGGCGTTGACGTGGTATCGTGTCGTGTCGGCGTTACCGGAGTCGGAGCGTGCTGAGGATGCGGGCGCGGTTCCCGGTTGGTTGCAGGTGTTTTTAGAGGCGCAGGCTGGGTAGGGGCGTATCGCAATACGTTCCTACGAGAAATTGAACGGTGGTTTTGTAGGGACACTGCTGGCGGTGTCCTGGGTATGGCAAACCGGGTAGGGGCGAATCTGTGATTCGTTGGCCCTATCCCTACAGGAGTGGTTATGCTGGCATTAGTACGCGAGCGCATTCCCGGTTGGCGGGCACGGATCGCCTTCGCCGCCGTGTTGCTCGTGTTTTCGGAATGGATTGTGTGGCAGACGCCGCTGGATTTCACAGTAGGGGAATGGTTGCTGTGGGGTGCGGTGTATCTTGCACTGGCGGCGCTGATGCTGGACTTGATCGCGCGCTTTAACGTCAATGACGTGTTCAGCCTGTTGTTGATCGCGGGCGTGTATGGGTTGCTCAATGCAACGTTGATCAGTCACATCACCGCACGTGATCTGCCGCTTAGCTTGATTGTGCGCCCGTTGGGGGCGCAGCCGTTGGCGTTTATGGGCGCGCTGGCCGCATACCAGATTCTCGGCAGTGGACGTGCGACCGGCCCGCTGGATTTTCTCGTCGCGTTGGCGGCGGGACTGATGTGGGGTGTGTGGACACGTTGGTTCCCGATTGTGTCCGACGAAGTGCTGCCCGAAGTCGCGCGCGGGGATGCGTTAGTCGCGCTCGGCATGGGGCTGGTGGCGCTGCTGGTGATCGCTCTGCTGTTGCACCCGTCGCCGCAGCACCATCGGGCAGATTGGTTGCTGACGCCGCTTGAGTGGTTGATCGTGGTGCTTATTCTGGGCGGTACGCTGGTGTGGGGGATGCAGCAGGATGAGATCAGCGGGTTGGGCTTTGGTATTGTGTTTTCACTGATCGGATTCTTGCTCACGGTGTTGTATACATCGTTGCTTTTGCGCCCGGAACAGTCGTTTCTGGCTGCGCTGACGCCGCCCCAGTCGCCGCTGCCGATGGCGTGGATCGTGCTGGTGATCCCGTTTCTGGTGGCGGGCGCGATAGGGTTCAGCTTACCGGGGGAAGACATACGCTCCGTGCAGAGTGATATTCTGATCGCGGGGCTGACGACGTTTGGGATCGTGTGGCCGCCGGGCGTCGCGTCGGTGATCGGCATGCGGGCGTTTATGCAGCTTTCGCGCGAGGGGTTGTGATGGCGCAGGCGTTACCTTTGGACTGCATTATGCAGGGTAATGTGTTGGAGGTTCTGCCCACGTTGCCCGCTGACAGCATTGATTTGGTGTTTGCCGATCCCCCTTACAATTTGCAGTTGCGGCAGGAACTCTGGCGTCCGAACATGACGCGTGTTGATGCCGTGGACAATGAGTGGGATCAGTTTGCGGGCTTTGCGGCGTATGATGAGTTCACGCGCGCCTGGCTGCTTGCTGTAAGACGAGTGATGAAGCCCACTGCAACCATCTGGGTTTCGGGCACGTACCACAACATTTTTCGCGTGGGAACTATCTTGCAGGATTTGGGTTTTTGGATTCTCAATACCATCTCCTGGTTCAAACCCAACGCGATGCCGAATTTTCGGGGAACGCGGTTGAAAAATGACGTTGAGTTTGTAGTGTGGGCCAAATATTCGAAGCAGAGCCGGTACACCTTCAATCACCATGAAATGAAAGCTTACAATGAGGGCAAGCAGCTTGGTAGTGTATGGGAAATCCCTGTCTGTGGTGGCGCGGAACGCTTGAAGAATGACGAAGGTAAGAAGCTGCATCCCACACAAAAACCGGAAGCGTTATTGGAACGTATCATCATTGCGAGCAGCAACGTGGGTGATGTGGTACTTGATCCCTTCGTCGGCACGGGGACAACTGTGGCGGTAGCAAAATGGCTGCATCGTCACTGGATTGGTATTGACCAAGACGCTGCTTATATTGAGGCCGCACGACAGCGTGTGGATCAGATGCAGCCGTTGCCTGACACCAGTCCATTACTGATCACATCTTCGCAGAACAAACCTACACGTGTGCCGTTTGATACATTGCTGAAGCGGGGCGATCTGAAACCAGGGCAGAAGTTGTATTTGAAACGATCCGAGCATACGGCTGAGATACTCCTAGATGGGAAAGTACGGGCAAATGGCTTCACGGGATCGATTCACCGGGTGGGGGCACATTTAAAGGCAGTGCCGTCCTGTAACGGCTGGATGCACTGGTATTTTGACGATATGCAGACCGGCCAACGCCAACCTCTTGACGTGCTGCGCCAACGCTTTCGTGATCAGATGGATAAGCAAGCAGGAGAGTAGTGGAAATGGACGACAAACGGAAACAGGAACACCTCGAAGATGTGGAGCGTGTGTTGCACGATGTGCGCGACCACCTGGACCACAAACAGGGCGAAACCTACGAATTACGCGCCCTGCAACTGTTGCTCGAAGTGACCAAGGCGCTGCACAGCCAGCGGGATGTGACGGCCTTGATCACATTGGTGCTGGATAGTGCGGTATCTTTCGCTGAGGCCGAACGCGCGTTTTTGATGATGCCGGATCAGAACGGTGAACTGCGGTTTAAGATGGGGCGCTCGTATGAGGGCACGTATCTGACACCGGACGATTTTTTGATCTCGCGCAGCGTGGTGGAAGAAACGCTTGCCGGGATGCAGCCGATCATCCTGCTGGATGCGCAGAGCGATAAGGAATACGGTGGTCGCCAGAGCATCGTGGACCTGAACTTACGCACGGTGATGGCGGCTCCACTGCGTTATCAGGATCGTATGTTGGGGCTGCTCTATGTGGACAGCCGCCGTCCGCTGGCGCGGTATAGCAAGCATCACCTGAATGTCATTACGTCATTGGCAGAGCAGGCGGCGATTGCGCTGCACAATGTGCGCAAATTTGATACGCACACCGGGTAGCATTACCCGTGAACGCGTTGTCGCAGGGGACGCGGGTTAGCGGTCTCTGCGACAGCGCCGGCTATGCGCTTATGCCTCGGTGTGCCGTAGTTCCTCGGTGCAGGCGGGGCAGTAGCCGGTGAAACACGCGCACGCGCTGGTGACGCTCACGCCTTTGCGCTCCACGAGTGCGAGCGCCATCCGGTTGAGCAGGTCCGTGTGAATCAGGACGCGTGCCTCGCAGCGCACACAGGTCAGGTAGTGCTGCTCTGGCCCATCGGAGAGCCGGAAGACTTCGCGGCGGTGTTCAGGCTCGACATAGCGGTGATCGACAAGCCCTAGTTCGGCGAATAGTTTCAGCGCGCGGTACACGGTCGCGAGGCTGATGCTGGCATCTTGCATGTGCGCCAGCGCGAAGATTTCCTCCGCGTCGAGATAATCCGTTTGCCCCGCCATGATCTGCAAAATCAACGTGCGTTGCGGCGTGATTTTGAATCCGCGTGCGCGCAGTAAGGCTTCGGCGTCGTCAATGATATACGACATACGTG
>CBEVZO010000190.1:0-6677 GCA_965554365.1 uncultured Anaerolineae bacterium | reverse complement strand
GTAGGTGGTGCAAGCGACCCCACCCCGGCCCTCCCCGCTGGCGGGGAGGGAGTCATTGTCGTACGGGGAGGCTATGAGCAATTGCACTCCGCTCCCAAATCCGAATGCACCCGGTGTTGGTCGCACTGCATTTCTTGCGCGAGAGCGCAGGCAGTGGTAAACAGGGGCTAACATGAGAGTATCAGTTGGGGCGCAAACGAAAAGTGAGGGACGCATATGGAACGCTGGCTGGTGATGATCGGGCTATTGGTGTTGGTACTGGCGCTGGCAGGCTGCGGTGGAGATAATGGCGGCGACACGGACAACGGGAATGGCGATGGGTATGGCGATGCGACCGGCGATCCAGGGGCCGCTGGTGATGCGAGTGGCGACGGTGGCGTGAGTACTCCGCAGCCCACGCTGATTCCGGCGATCACGGCGACGTTCCCGCCACCTGCTCCGCGCAGCAGGGAACTGCCGGGTGGCGATCCGGTAGCATTTGAAGTACCGTTTTCGGCGGGGGGCTTCGTGCGCGCATCGCTCACTGGCAATCCCGTGTCGGCACAGTCCGGCGGGCAGCGCGCTATCTATACGGGGGACGATGCAACGGTGGTGCTCAGCGTATACTATTTCGCGCAGACCGATGAGGCTACGCGTACCGTCGAATTCACGCTCAACGGGTCTGGCGTGGCGCAGGTGCTCGCGGAACCGTACTATGCCCCCACCGTGTCGTATGGCATCGTGCAACACACTAACGGCAGCCACGTCGCCGCGTGGAGCCATCAAGGGTGGGTTTTCATTGTGCAGACGGAAGCGTTTGATGTACTCCAAACGTTTTTAGACGTGTTTCCGTACTGAGAGATGCGTGATACAACAACAATATCACAGGTGCAGCATAGAGTCTGGCGCTGGCCGCGCCTACGGCTGTGGTTAGGGCGGGGCCTGATCGTAAGTGGGGTGTGTGCGCTGATCGGTGGCGGCGTGCTGGCGGCGGTCATTGTGCGTTTCGGACAGCGCGATCGGGCGCGTCCCGTTGATGTGATCATTGCATTAGGCGGTGGTATTGAGGGAACGGTGCGGCGTGCGGAACATGCGGCGGCACTCTATCACGCGGGGTACGCAGAGCATATCATATGTTCGGGCGGTGGCGAGGATAGTTTTCGCGAGGCGGATCGCTGTCTGTGGATCGTGCTCAATCATGGTATTCCTTACGAAGCCGTGATTCGTGAGGCGGTCAGTCTGAGTACCGAAGAAAACGCGCGCGCAGTGGCCCCGATTATGGCGGCACACGGCTGGGACTCCGCGATTCTTGTCACGGATGATTTTCATTTGTGGCGGGCGACGTGGTTGTTCCGCGCGAAGGGGCTGACGGTCTATCCCAGTCCGGCGCAAAACACCACTGGTGCGCTGCCGTCCGGGGAGAAAGCCTACGCCTTATGTCGTGAGGTGCTGGCAACGGGCTGGCATGTCGGTAAATCGATGTTAGGGTTGCCTTTCACACGCACGCCGTTGATCGTGCCGCGTTCTTCGGCGGGTATCTTCAAGCATAGCCGTTAGCAAAAGCCAGCGCCGACCGTGTATTTCCTCCTGCAAACGGAGGTGTTCGAGGTCTAGGATTTTAGCTAACTGCTAAAAGCTAATCGCAATTGCTTTAGGTAATAAACCTGAGTTCGGTTTAACAATTCACCTCACTCCCCGGCCCCCTCTCCACGCGCGGTTTACACTTCGACACTTTTCATGGAGAGGATTGGGGAGGGCCAAAATGGATGTAAAAAGATGATTCTGGCGCATGTTGGCCCCTATCCCCCCCCAGCCCCCCTTTCCCCGCAGGCGGAGAAAGAGGGGAGCAAGCACGCAGTTAAAGCCCCTCTCCGCCTGCGGGGAGGGGGCGCGAACAAGTTCGCGTTGGGGGAGGGGCAAACTCGCGATCACGTTATTCTGCGGAGCTACCCTTATCCCGAACTGAGGTTAATAAAGGTGGGATCACATGGCACGCATTCTGGTGGTGGAAGACGATCAAGACCTCTCGTTTATCTACAAAATGGCGCTCGAACGTGAAAACCACGTTGTGGCGACGGTGGCAAATGTGGCGGAAGCGTTGATCACCCTGACCAATGACGACTTTGACGTGATCATCCTCGACATGAACATGCCCGGCGCGCCGGGGATACGCGTCATCGAGTTCGCGCGGAGCGATGTGCGGCTGCGTCATGTGCCGGTGATCGTTGTCTCCGCGATTGATCAATGGCGCGCGGAAGCTACCAGGCTCGGCGTGACGCGGTTTCTGGCTAAGCCTGTGCCCATGCAGAAATTGCTTACGTTGGTAAACGAGGTGACGGCGGAGTGAGACTGTGCCGTATGGTGATCGTGACCCGCGCCCCCGTGTGGCATGGCACGGTATGCTTAGCCTGTCGCGCTGTGTGGCTTGTTGATTCTGATGCCATTTGAAAAGTCATATCTTGTGTCTGGCTTAAGTTTACCTCACCCCTAAATCCCCTCTCCATGCGATGGAGAGGGAACTTTCATATGTGGTTTGCTCCCCCTCTCCGCGTGTGGAGAGGGGGCCGGGGGGTGAGGTTTTCAAACGGCTTCTCAGGCGGCAGATTGATCGGCGAATGCACCCGCCAGCGCATCAGGCAGGCGCGTCAACTCGGCCTCGAACCGCGCGGTTACCCCCTGTAAATGCGTGCCCAGATCGTGCGCCAGATCATGGTTACTACGCGTACGATACCAGCACGCACCCTCTAATGCAGCCCGGCCCGCGATCACCACACCACTCGCGACCAGCGCGGGGATCAGTGGCATTGTGCCCGTCACAGCTAGCAGTCCCGACAGCACGACCAGCACGATCATGACCAGCGTCCAGCCGCGCGCGGTCAGGCGCAGGATGCGATCTGAGGGGCGGCAGAGGACGACTCCGGTGGGCGTGAGATCAGCGTCGAGGAGGGTGTGTAGGGTGAGCGTGGTGAGGCGGTCGAGTTCGGTGCGCAGCGTGGGGTAGGTGACACCGCGTGCCAGAATGTGTTCGCCCTGGGTGATGAGTTGCTGTTCCAGGTGCGCGAAGGCGTTTTCCCAGGCACGCAGCGTATCGGCGAACAGGCGGTTAAGCTGGCCTGCGGGGAGTGCGGCGTCGCGTAGTTCATCGCGAAGCCGGTTCAGGCGACGGCGTTGGGCCTTGAGCAGATCGGCGACTTCGAAGCCGATGTCACGCCGCAGCCGTGTGATGGAAGCGTGCTGCTGGTCCATAGGTCCCTCCTGGTCTGCCAGATGTGCGATTGTGATCTTAAGTGTACGGTAGATCAGGGTGCGAGTACAATCCCTGCGTGCGGAGAAAGGGGGAGCCGGTCGCGTGGACGGGTTTGAAGTCCCTCTCTGCGTGCGGGGAGGGATTTAGGGAGGGGCAAATCCGAGACCAGTGAGTTTGCCTAGAATCTGAAACGCACCCCGCGTGCGAGGCAGGCCCCCGATCACCACCTACGATCCAGTTCTGATGCGTTTTGGGTTACAATGAGCGTAGACAGAGTCATGCTGGTGGGAGGAGGGTTCACTGTGACGGATGACGCGGGGCGTATCGTGTTAGTGACCGGAGCGGAGCGCAATGTGGGTGCGGAGGTGGTGCAGCAGTTGCGTGCGCAGGATGTGCCGGTGCGAGCGGCGATCCCGACGATGGAACACGCGTATGGCAAGCAGTGGCATGGGGCGGCACTGGCGACGTTCCGTTATGACGAACCCGCCACGTATCCGGCTGTGTTCGAGGGCGTCAACCGGCTGCTGCTGGTGATGCCGCCGGGGGATTTTGAGTCCACAGAGGGCGAGATCGCCGGGTTGGTCGATTTTGCTGCCGGGGCGGGCGTGGAGCATATTGTGTTCATCTCTGCGATGGGCACGGAGAACCTGCATATCTCGATGCAGTGGGCGGTGGAACAGCAGTTAATGTGCTCTGGCGTGGCGTATACTATTCTACGGTCCGGCTGGTTCTTCCAGAATTTCATCACCAATCCGCAGTTGGTGGAGGATGTGCGGCAAGGGTTGATCCGCGTGCCGTTTGGTAATGCACGGGTCAGCATGGTGGATGTGCGGGATGTGGCGGCGGTGGCGGTTGCGGCCTTCACGGAAGACGGCCATCGCAATCAGATTTACACGCTCGGTGAGCATCTGATGGATATGCACGATATTGTGATGCTGCTGAGTAAGGTGTTGGGTCGTAGCATTGGCGTGACGATGGTCTCAGAACACGAGATCGCGCACGAACTGCGCGCCAGTGGAATGCCGCGCCAGGTCGCGAAGTGGTGGCGCATCGTGTACCAGTTGATGCAGCAGGGCGCGTATACGGCGACGATCCCGGATGTGTCGCGCGTGTTGGGGCGTCCGTCGATCACGTTCAAGCAGTTTGCGCAGGAACACGCGGCGGCATGGGCGTGAGAGCATAACTGCTCAATTCCGTAAATCGTGCGGTAACGTGCAGAAAATCAACCTCACCCCCTAAATCCCCCTCTCCATCCGAGACATTTTGTTTCGCTGGCGCTCAACGAAAATTATGGGGAGGGGGACTTACCCGCGCGACACGTCGCGTCCCCCGCGCAGAGAGGGGGAGCAAAACGCCACTCAATTTTGCGCGCGTAGGGGCGTCGCTCTGCCGCGCCCCGAACGAAAAGTGCATTACCGCACAATTTATGAAACGTGGCAATAACCCCACCAAATATCCGACGTGGCACAACAAAAGCGCCCCTGGATCATTGCGATCCAGGGGCGCTATTTTGCATGATTTACCGCATGTGCGGCGCTGCTACACGCGGATGTACTGCGGCAACACCACCGGGCGCAAGCGTGTCTCGCGCCAGAAGAAATCTTCCAACGCGCGCTGCAACGGCTTTGTGCCGCGCTTGTACTGCTTCTTGATCTCCGCGCGACCCGCTTCGAGCAGGGCTTCCGCGCCTTTGACGTACACAAAGCCCCGGCTGACGAGCTGCGGTTCACCGACCAACTGCTGCTTGGCGTTGACCGGAATTAGCGCGACGATAAAGCCATCCTGCGCGAGCCGGTGACGGTCCCGCATGACGACCTCGCCGATCTCGCCGACCAGCCGCCCATCGACAAACACCTCTGCGATTTCAAGTGCTTTGTCGGTCCATGCATCCACGCCATCCGTGACCCACTGCGCGCCGTCCCGCATAATGAACACGTCTTCGCGCGCCATGCCAAGTTCCTGCCCAATCTGTCCGTGCAGGTGCAGGTGACGTGCTTCGCCGTGCGCCGGGATCAAGAACTGCGGCTGCACTGCGTCGATCATCGCGCGCATCTCGTCGCGGCTGCCGTGCCCGGAAACGTGGACGTCTTCCATCGCGCCATACGTGACATGCGCGCCGCGCTCAAATAGCTTGTTGAGCATCGCGCCAACCGATTCCTCGTTGCCGGGAATCGTGCCGCCGGAGATGATGATTCTGTCGCCCTGTCCCACTGTAACGTGGCGATGCAAGCCGTCCGCCATCTGATTCAAGGCTGAGCGCGGTTCGCCCTGCGATCCTGTCGAGAGGATCAGCATTTGTCCCGGCGGAATCTTTGTGTCCACATCTACCAGCAGGTTCTTGGGCGCTTTCAGATAGCCCAGGTCGCGCGCCAGTTGCACGTTCTCGATCAGGCTGCGCCCGGTGAGTGCGACTTTGCGCCCGTGCTTGTGTGCGAGTGTCATGATCTCCTGCAAGCGCGCGAGCAACGAGGAGAACGTCGCGATAATCACGCGCTGCCCCTCCGCCTGCGCCAGCAAGCGATCCAACGTCTCGGCGACGACCTGCTCGGTCTGCGTGCGACCGGGCTTGTCGGCGTTGGTGCTGTCCGCGACCATCGCGAGTACGCCGTTGGGCGTCAGATCGCGAATCGCGTCCAGATCGGTGATGCGTCCGCCCGCAGGCGTTTCGTCCAGCTTGTAGTCGCCGGTATGCACCACTGTGCCGACGGGCGTATCGATCACGAAGCCGACCGAGTCGGGGATCGAGTGCGCGACCGCAAACGGCGTGATCGTGAACGGCCCCAGGTGCAGTGGTTCGTGCGGCTGGATAGTTTCCAGCGTGGGCTTACGGCCCCGCGCGAGTTTCTCTTTCAACTGGCGCTCGACCAGTCCCAATGTCAGCGGCGTGCCGTAAACTGGCGCGTCGATTTCGCGCAGCAGGTAGGGCAGGGCCGCGATGTGATCCATGTGTCCGTGCGTCAGCACGATGCCGCGCAGCTTGTCCTGGTTCTGAATGACATAGTCAAAGTCCGGCAGGACCAGGTCGATGCCGTACATCGTGTTGTCGGGGAACATTACCCCGCAGTCCACGACGATCATGTTGCGGCCATATTCGTATACCGTCATGTTTTTGCCGATTTCCCCGAGGCCGCCCAGGGGGATGATACGTAGTTTTTGTGCCATTGTTACTTAGTTCTTCCTTGAATATCCAGGCCGTGCCTGGCGGTTACTTGTGTTAATCCTAATCCGCATCCAGTGTTGGTCGATCGCGTGGCCTGGATCGCGATCCAGACAGCGCAAACGCATAGCTTGCGCCAAGTGCAACCAACGTGTCAGCACCTCGACCTTACCAACCACAGCGGATTTGTATTCGTGTGTGTGTGAAGGGGAATTACTGCGTGATGGAAACTTCATACGACATGCAGTGTAGGTGATTACGCGACGCTTGTCAATCCCCGCTGTCGCGTGTACG
>CBEVZO010000189.1:0-6694 GCA_965554365.1 uncultured Anaerolineae bacterium | reverse complement strand
CTGCCTCATCGATTATTTCCCAGTATTCTGGGAGGATAATTTGAAGAATGTACCGAACCTCCTTTTCAGTTTGAATGATTTTCAATTCGTCTGATACTACTGTAAAAAACTCATTCAATTGATCCTGTGTTAACCGCTTGAAGATTGCCCGAACAACGAAACCAATCTTAAGTCCGTCACCTCTCAATTTCTCTCGAAAGATCATGATAAGTGTGTCAAGGACTTTGTTCGCCGGAATTTCTTCAGTTAGCAATTCAGCGTATCTATCCGATTCGACAAAATCAGAATCAAAGACTCTATCTAGAAAAGCTTCAATGGTAAACGGAGCCTGAGATTGATCTAGAATCTTGAGGATATAGTCAACAAAAAAGACGATCGCATCGGCAGTGTTCTTTTCATCCTCAACAGAGTCATGGCTACGTGGATTTCTCACGGCCTGATATAGACCACGCAAAATCTGTTCAAGCCCGCGTTGGATGTTTTTCTCAGTCTCTGTTTGGAGTCTATTTACTTTCAGCCTCGGTTTCTGTCCTCCTAGAGCCTGCCCAACCAAACTCTGCCCATCAGTAGTCAAGCCCGTTTTTTCCCTCAAAACCTTGCTGAGAAAGTGCATCGCTTCTAGAATCGCATGACTGTAATTCTCTGCCTCATAAGGGTTTGAGATTGCCAGCCAAAGTTCAGATCGTACATGTGTTTGAAGGTTCATAACACCTCGCCGATGAGTCAAACCTTGAGCTTCCTACTTCATTTTACCTTATCACTATATATCCGTTAAGACTCACTCATTAAATAACACTAAAACTATGCCCGGTGCATCGCCGCCACTGGTCAGGACTGCAATACGTCGCATCTGAACCCCTCCTGAATGGATTCGCGTATAAGACTTCAAGAGCGATTATACACGAGCTAGAGTTGCATGAAACCCTGGTAGTGTATCGAATTCGGTTGAAAATGATGTGTGGGCATGTGTCTTTACCCCTCCCTAAATCCCTCCCCGCATGCGGAGAGGGACTTCAAGCCCGCGTGTGTGCGGTAAGCCCCCCCCCCTTTCTCCGCCTGCGGGATCGTGATCGCAGATCACGCGGGGGCATGGGGGGATAGGGGTAAATTCATGGATCGCGTTTCAGCCGAAAAAGATACACTGTCGAAACTCCATACAGTTGCACGAAACCTCACCGCGCGTCAGAATCAACACAGCGCCACCACACAAGGGATCACGCCCATGCCAATTACGCTGATCGTCATCATTGCCGGAACCGCAGGTCTGCTGTTGATTCTTGCTGCGCTCGCCATGCCCCATGCACCACGCGCGACCACCACACCGCCGGAGTCCGCGATCCGTCCCATCCAACCGGACACACCTGCCCCGCGCCGCACACCCGCGATCCCGCTACACCAACGCCTTCAGCGCGCAATCGCCAATCACCCAGACCCGCTGGTGGCTACGCTAAAAACCGCCGTGTGGATCGCGCTGCTCGTCGCGCTCGTGGAACACTTAACCGACCGGCGCTACAGCATCACCGCACACGCCGCCTGGGTGCTGACCATCGCCCCGCACGAAGCCGGACATTTCATCTGCCAACCGTTCGGCTGGCTGCTGATGGTACTCGGCGGCTCGATCTGGCAAATTCTCATCTATGTGCTGGCAGGGCTGTATGCGCTGTATAAACGCAAGATCGACGCGGCGCTGCTGATGTGGGCCATCGTCGGGCACAGTTTCATTAACGTCTCGGTCTATATTGGGGATGCCGCCGAGCGCAAACTCCCGCTGATTTTCGGCATGAGCAAGGAGTACCACGACTGGTGGAACATTCTCAAACACTACGACGCGCTGGAACACGACGACCGCCTCGCTATCGCCGCCGTCGTGATCGGCACATTGATCGCTCTGTCAGCATCAACAACGGGGATTCTCGTGGCGTGGTGGAAGCCGCGCTCTATGCTGGAAAACGATCCCATCTACGCAGAAGGAATGCGCGACGCCGCCCGCGAGGAGATCGGGGATATGTTCAGGTGATGCAAGTCAGAGTACACAGTGCGGCACTCCCCCAGGATTACGCCTCATCCACCTCGAACCAGTCGCCCACGCTATCAGAGTCTTTGACGATCACCCGTCGCCCCGCCAAGACACCCGCCAATAACGCATCCAAACACATTGCCGCCCCCGGTGGAAACGAAGCGAAAGCATTCACGCCAAGGTCCCAGGCGGGACGGCGCTGATCGGGGCGTGTCGTGATCAACACCAACGGCAAATCGGCCCCCTCTGGCAGCGCACGAATCCGGCGACACGCCTCCGTTTCACGCAGCGTATCCGGTCGGGGATCATCGTCCCGCACATACGACCACGCGACAATCACGATATCCGGCGGATCGCGCTGGATCGCCGCCAGCAAGTCCGACAGCATAGGAAACACTGTAATCTCATGCGGCAACTGCATCCTGCGGTCAGAAATCAGCAGAAACAGGTCCACGAGGTCTGTATCACCGCTGATCAAATAGATGCGCACCGGAGCAGGGTCTACGGGTTGCGTCATGACCTGCGTCCCCGTGCCTTCAGATCAACCGGCGCACCCGCTATCACATCATCCACAATCCCGATCAGGTCAAAATGCAGCACCGGCGCGGGCACTAACAGATTCGCCCCGGCCTCTGCCGCTTCCGCCACCGTTTTCTGATCGTCGCGCGCCGTGACGAGGATCAGCGGAACCGTCGCGCCTTCCGGTTGCGCACGAATCTCCCGCGCCGCCTCGATTTCGCGGAACGTGCCCCACCGGCCCGCGCTGTTCCCCACAAACGACCACACGATCAGCACCACGTCCGGCGGGTCATCGCGCAGCAAACGTTGCACCTCGACCAGATCGTCCAGCAGAATCACCGTATCCGCAGGCCGCCCGCGCTCAAAGATCAGTTTGATCAAGACGCCCGACGCATTTTTTCGCGCGTCCAACAACATAATACGCCGCCCCGTTACTTGTGTATCGCCGGTCACGGCACACCGACCTTTTCCCCACGCAGCACCGCGTCGCGCGCCGCAATGATTTCGACCAACAGGCCCGGACTCACTATATGTCCGTTGACGCCCGCCTCACGCAGCTTCAACAGCCAGCGGACACTGCACATCGCCGACATCACCAGCACCGGCACATCGGCGCAACCGGGCACCTTCCGCAGTTCGACGGTGAAATCCGCCGCATCGCAATAGCCGCGCCACATCCAGACTCCGCGCCACGAGAACACAATCAGATCGGGGGGATCAACGGCGCATTCCGCTAACGCCGCCGAACCATCAGTCCACTCTGTGACCTCATCGTCGCGTGATCGTTCCAGCATCAACGTCAGCATTGAACTCAGTTCGGGCGATTCCGAGAGCATCATCACCCGCACGCCAGTTTCCTCGGTCATCGTCTATGCTCCATCGCCAAATCACAACACCAGATCGTGACTCTCATGATAGCATGGGTTCGCACGACCAGAGAATAGTGCGGCGTTGGCGACTGAGATATACAACAAGCGCCCCTGCCGCTATTCCGAACACTTCATAGCGGTAGGGGCAACGCGTTGCTAGCGTTAATTTGAGTCACATACCTTAAATCTCGTAGGGGTACTCCTTGGGGTACCCCGGACGGGGCAAGCCCACGCCCCTACAAAATGAACATTCACACGATGTCCTTCAACGCTGCACCAGCGTTAGTCAGCCTGTGCCACAGTGATAGCTATATTACCCGTTTTTTGCCCGGTTTCAGCATAGCGGTGCGCCTCAGCAATCTGTTCCAGCGGATAGCTTCGATCAACGACCGCTGTTAGCTGTTCCGCCTCAATCAACTCTTTGAGGAAAATGAGATTTTCGATTGTATAGTCTGACACTCCACCGATAACTTTCTTGCTGCTGGTCATTGACGTCCATAGCCCACGCAGCATAGACGGCAGCGTCAAATGCACCGCTCTCAGATAAAATCCGTTTTCCTTGAGCGCTTTGACACAGCCCCCAAACGGACTCTTGCCGATGGTGTCAAAAATGACATCATAGACCTCACCGTTTTGGGTAAAATCCTCTTGTTTGTAGTCAATGACGTGATCGGCTCCCAGTGATTTCACCGTGTCCACTTTTGCGGTACTGCATACCCCGGTGACTTCCGCCCCTAAGTGCTTGGCGAGTTGCACCGCATAAGTACCGATACTGCCGGAAGCGCCAAAGATCAGCACTTTTTGTCCGCGTTGGACATTCCCTTTGTTAAGGTAATGCAATGCACACAATGCCCCATGTGGCACAGCGGCGGCTTCCTCGTAGGTCATATTGGCTGGTTTTTCTGCCAGCACCGCGTCTTCAGGTAAGCAGTTGTACTCGGCATAAGCACCCATCCCAAAACCGGTCGAGGCAAACACTTGATCACCGAGTTTAAAGCGCGTGACAACGCTGCCGATGGCTTCAATTTCCCCGGCTAGCTCAACCCCCAGGATGCCACGTGGACCGCTGAACCCCAGCATCAGGCGCATGGGGAGCCAGAATATAAGTGGGAAGTCGGCACTGCGCATGCGCAGGTCTGCGGCGTTGGCTGTTGTCGCAAAGACTTTGATAAGTACCTCGTTGTCTTTGGGGGTAGGTTTTGCGACCTCCGTGATCTGAAGCACATCCGGGGGTCCATATTTTGTGCAGGCAATCGCTTTCATGCGTTTCCTCCAAAATTGCGCGGCATATTGTGCGATGCGGCGCGCGGTCAGGTTGAGTCGTTGTGTGCCACAGTGATCACTACGTTACCCTTTTTGTGCCCTTTTTCGACATATGTATGCGCCTCGCGAAGCTCGTCCAACGTATAGCATTTGTCGATAACTGGTTTTAGCGCGCCCACTTCAATCAACTCTTTGAGATAGTGCAACGCTTCCAGCGATTCGCCGCCGCCAGAATCCCGATGTACATTGAGATAGCGTCCGGTCTGCTTGAGCGCCTTTTTAGCTTGTGCAGGCGACAACTTGCCCACCGCGTCAAAAATCACGTCGTAGGTTTTGTCGCGTTGGGTGAAATCCTCTTGTGTGTAATCAATGACATGCTCGGCTCCCAGCGATGTCACCAATTCTATATTCGTGGTGCTGCATATCCCGGTCACCTCGGCCCCGAAGTGGTTGGCAAGCTGTACCGCATTCGTACCCACCGCGCCCGAAGCGCCATAGATCAGCACGTGTTGTCCGGCCTCGATATTACCTTTGCGCAAACAATGCAAGGCCGTCATCCCCGCACCCGGCACGGCGGCGGCTTCCTCATAGGTCAGATTGGCCGGTTTGATCGCCAGCACCCCGTCTTCAGGCAGACATTTGTACTCGGCATAGCCACCGAAATTCACCGCGAAGGTCGATGCAAACACCGCGTCACCTGGCTCAAAGCGGGTCACACCTTTGCCCACCGCTTCAATGTCCCCGGCCAGTTCCATGCCGAGAATCTGCCTTTTGGGTTTGAATACCCCCAGGTAGAGGCGCGCGAAAATCTGCTGCCAACGCGGGATCGGCAGCTTGAAGCTGCGCATGATCGTGTCTCCGATGGTGACGGTGGTGGCGACTACTTTGACCAGGACTTCATGGTCCTTAGGCGTCGGTTTTTCGATCTCTGTGATCTGTAGCACATCCGGGGGACCGTATTGGGTGTAGATCACTGCTTTCATGCGATTTCTCCGATAGTGCTTAGCCTGTCACGGCGCGCGGAAGGGAAAACGCTGGGCCTGCTCCAATGAGAGTATGTTGACCCGATACCAATTCAACACCGTTCTTACCGCAATTATCGCGGCAAATGTGATGATGCCCATGCGATAGTCGATGGTCTTGGTGATGGTCAGCACCAGCGGCAACCAATAGACCAGGTTGTAGATTATGAAGATGAGTCGTTCAATGATGTTCTGCTCAACTGGACCGTCGTTTCCTGCTTGTTCCCGAAGCCATGTGAACCACATGACCGCATGTTGCTCGACCGCAATTCAATACACGGCACCGGTGATCGCAAATACGATAAAACCGGTCCGCATCGGCAAGATGGACGTGGACAACACCACGACCACAAAGATTACGATGGGCAGTCCCACCCCCAGCGTAAGCACGTTGTTCCAGCGTGCGGTTAAGAAGCGTTCCTTGTTCATGATGTGCCCCCTTTTCATATTTGTCGATTTCGCTGTCGCTAATCCACTATTACGACCAGATCATGTGGAAGTTGCACTCAGATCACCGCCCGACGCCCAACGTCTCCGCCGTGACCCAGCCGGTCATGCCCATACAGTCCACCTCGTAATAATCCACGCCGTCCAGACTGCCCACGCGCAAAATCACCACGCACATACTGGCGAAACACTGCCCACTCGCCAATGACCGTTCGCCAGGATGCTCCGCCAACGGCACGAGCATCGGCGACGCGGGCAAAACGACCATATCCCCCGCCACCGCGACCGGGTTCACGGGAAGCCCTAACGCCGCTGCCGGGTCCAGGTCCGCGAGGGTAAACGGCGGCGCACCGATGTACACGCGCCACACGTTTTGCAGATCGAAAAACGTCGCGCCCGTCGCCGCTTCAATCGCGTCATACACGCCCAATCCGTCCTCGCACATCAACCGCATAATCTCCGCGTGTGTCGCGATGCCGTGTTCCGCGATCAGCCAGTTGATGAACGACGCACCCATGTCATAGGCGAGGTCCGGCAGTCCGTCCGCCTGCCACACG
>CBEVZO010000188.1:0-6701 GCA_965554365.1 uncultured Anaerolineae bacterium | reverse complement strand
CGTGTGTCTTCATGCCCCGAAGTATAGCAGGCCGGGGCGATTGC
Organism: uncultured Anaerolineae bacterium; assembly: GCA_965554365.1. Classification (GTDB taxonomy): domain Bacteria; phylum Chloroflexota; class Anaerolineae; order Aggregatilineales; family Aggregatilineaceae; genus CAYRNY01. Next base: position 6,657 of record CBEVZO010000188.1, on the reverse strand, counting down.
GCCAGTGGAAAGCGCCTCCCAGCAGTCCTCCACGTTGCTGTGGGCTGTCGCAAACGGCAAGGCGTGTTTGCGCAGCCCGTCGCGCTGTTACGGACCGCTGGGAGGCTTTCGGTGCGTCGACCCCGCACACCTCAACCGATCCAGGCGGTCCGCAGCATCGTGCAGGGACGCGCGACTATGTTTCACCGATCCCGCTTTGCGGGACCGCGTCGTCACGGAACGGGGTGGAGGACCGCCGCCGCCCGACGATCACGCGCCGATCCTGTCAGTTGCGCCAAACTTGGTTTACAGCGCGCGAATGCGGAGTATAATTGCCCGCTTAATTGCACACCTAGAATCAATATAGTCAGCAAAGCGAGTAGTGTTCTCATGTCTTCCGAGCTAGTATCCTTTTTTGACGCCCGCACGCCCGACATGGTCGCGCGGTTGGAACAGTATGTAGAATTCGAGTCGCCCACCGGCAGTAAGCCCCATGTGGACGCGCTCGGTGCGGTGATCGTGGAGACGTGCCGCGAGCTTGGCGCGACGGTCACGACATATCCGCGTGATGTGACAGGCGATATCCACGTCGCTACCTGGAATCCTGACGCGCCCGGCAAGCCGATCATGTTCCTGACGCACACAGATACGGTGTGGCCGGTCGGCACGTTGGAGACTATGCCACTGTATGAGAAAGACGGCATCCTCTACGGTCCCGGCGTGCTGGACATGAAAGCGGGCGTGGTGATCGCCATTGAAGCGCTACGCGGGTTGGTGGATCGGGACGCGCTGCCCAGCCGCCCAATCACGATCTTCTTCAACAGCGACGAGGAAACCGGCAGCGCCTACAGCCGCGACCTGATCCATGAACTGGCCCCGCAGATGGGGTTGGTGCTGGTGATGGAACCCGCCGCCGAGGGTGAAGCGGTCAAGACGTGGCGCAAGGGCATCGCGCGTTACGCCGTGCAGACGAAAGGCCGCGCCGCACACTCCGGGCAAGCACCCGAACAGGGAATCAACGCCGTGATCGAAGCGGCGCACCAGGCGCTCTATATTCACGGGCTGAACGATCTATCGAATGGCACATCCGCATCTGTGACCGTGATCGATGGCGGCATCGCGATGAACGTTATTCCACCTGAAGCATCGATCAAAGTGGACGTGCGCTTCCTCAAAGCGTCCGAGGCGGAGCGCATAGATAGCGCCATGCAGCACCTCGCTCCGATTCTCCCCGGCGCAGAAGTGACCGTCGATGGTTGCGTTGATCGCGGCCCGATGGAGCGCGATGATCAGATGGTGCGCGCGTTCAAGCAGGTGCAGGCGATTGGCGCGTCGCTGGGCTTTGAACTGCGCGAGGATGGCTCCGGGGGCGCTAGCGACGGCAACTTCACCGCCGCGCTCGGTATCCCCACGCTGGATGGCATGGGCGGCGACGGGGTGGGGCTGCACGCCGCACACGAGCAGGTTGTGGTCCGGTCGCTGCATCGCCGCGCTGCGCTGATCGCACAACTGCTGATCGATTGGGACATGGACGCGGTTTAACCACGTTCGCCGCGCCGGTGACGCCAATTAGCAACATAAACGCCCGATTTCCGCGTGGAATCGGGCGTGATTTTTGCCGGTACAATTTGGGGTCCGCTGCGCATGATAGTATAGCGCGCGGGTCTTGAACGCCGCAAAAAATCGGGGGATGTGCGAACGCAAAATGGGCGATAATGCACGCATGGTATGCTACCGGGGCGCACTTGCTGCGCTCTGCATTCGCAAGGAGCAAACGTTATGCCGCACCTGAAACGCGCCGTTCCCGCCGATGCTGACGCCCTGACCACCACACAAGTCCGCGCCTTTGACGACGATGCGCGTCGCTTTGGTAACATGCCGGACGGCGGTGGCCCACCCGGTTACGATGATGTTGGCGGACAGATCATGATGATGCAGCGCGCCACTGCGTATTTTTGCATCGTGGAGGATGAGCAGATCATCGGTGGTGCGATCCTGTTCCGCCAGGGACCGGAGCATATGGAACTGGGCCGTATCTGGATCGATCCCGATTTCCAGGGGCACGGCTGGGGCCAGCAGATCATGGCGGCGCTAGAAGTCGAATTCCCGCAGATGACGCGCTGGACACTCGAAACGCCGGTCTGGGCCACGCGCAACCATCACTTTTATGTGCGCTGCGGCTATGTGCAGGTCGGCCCGCACCCGCAGATGGCGGATCAGATCGTGTTCGAGAAGCGCCGGGAGAAAGATGCGGGGTAGGTGCGGTAACGGGGTTGTTGGCGACACATTTTGTGGGACACGGTTTGGATACAAATGAACGCGTTTTTTTATCTGTGTTCATCCGCGTTCATCCGTGTCCCATTCTGTTTTTCAGACGGCGTCGCGCTGCGCCTCGGCTTCTTCGCGTGCCGGAGTCTCGATCCCCAACACGCGCAGCACCTGCTTGAAGTTGATGTCGGTCGGGATGCCGTCTTTGTGCCAGTGGAACGGACAGCCCACGTAATCCAGCAGCACGCCCTGCGCGGGCACACCGAGTTCGCGCGTGCGCCAGCCGCCCGTGACGTTGGTCAGCACGCACGACACGCCCACCACGCCCAGTGTTTGCATTTCAGGGCTTGGCGCGGTCTTGGCTGAGAACACCGAGAGTTCGTCCGGCAGCATAAAGACCTGGAACCCGTGCTTCTCGCCTAGCTTAGTGAGTTGATGCACGCGGCAGCCTGGCTCGCAGTGCATACAGCGTTCGCCCACCGGCGTCTGGATTGCCTCGCAGCCGCGATTGAGTTTGGCTTTCATGCACGGCGGCACGAACACGACCTTGCGCTCCGCCGCGAGGAAACGCGCCCGAAACGCCCGGTTCATGATCTCCGTGCCGATCATGTTCATGTGATACTCCACGCGCGCCCGCCCGCAAAACACGCGATTCTCACGCCAACGAAGCTCCTGTAGTTTATCGCGCCGGAACTGCTCCACGTGGGTGGTGTACGGCCCCAGTACCGTAAGGCTGCGCTCCGCGAACCAGTCCGCGAACGCCATCACCGCCGCCAGATGCGCGACTGTCTGATCCGGGTGCTGTGTCGCGAAGAACGCCGCCCACACGCGCAGCCGCTTTACTTCCTGGTTGAACTCCGCCGCCGCTGCCAGCCATTCCAGCAAGTGATCCAACTGGTCCGGCGTGGGCACAGGCGGGGATGCGCCGTTACGCCCATTGTTACTAACACTGCGCATCAGCGCCATGTTCGCGAGCAGCCCACGCGCCCGATCCACGATTTTCTTAACCGTGCCGCCACGCTTGCGCAGTTGCACCAGCGCCGCCAACACGCGCCCTGATGTGTGACCCATTGCGAGCGCATCATTAGCATAGACGCGCCACAGTACGCCGAGCGTCAATAGCTCGAAGGCGTATTCCGGCAGGGAACGCGGGTTCTCGTCGCAAGTATCGCGCACATACGGCTGAAACGCCGTCACCAGCGGACCGAGTTGATCCTCGGCGGCGCGCAGCACCTCGTCCGTGAACGCGGCGACATCGCGATAATATTGCTCCGAATCGCGTCCCTGATTTCTGAGCGAATAGGTGATGATATCCATGTGTCATCCCTCTTGATTTATTGTGGTAATCGCGTAGAAGTAGGGCTTGCCCTACCCAGGTAGACACCCCAAGGGATGCCCCTACTCGCGCGGACGCAGACCGTCCAGCACGAACGCCATGATCTGCTGTACATCCAATGGCAGCGATCCGTCGGGCATGAGCAATGCACAGCTACCGAGATACACTGTCATGAGCAACCCCGCCGTCGGATCGGTGTCTATGGGGCGGAAATCGCCACGCGCCACGCCCGCTGCCAGAATGCCGTTGATCAGCAGGTCGTACAGCGGCGCATACGCCTGATGTACGCGCGCCACAAACGTGGGGTCCGGGCCGTAGATAGCGTTGATCACCACGCGGGCCTGGGGTGGATGCGCTTGCACAAACATGAATCCGCCCTGGAAAAATGCTTTCAACTGTGTGGAGGGTGTAGTGTGCTGCTCGATTTCCGTGTGGATTATGTCGCCGTGCAGTACCGCAATCTCATCGATCAGCGTCAGCATAAGCGCCTGTTTGCTAGGAAAATAGTTGTAAATCGTGCCTTTGGCGAAGCCCGCTGCTGCCGAGATGCGGTTGATGTTCGCGCCGACATACCCTTCGCGCGCGAACTCGTCCGCCGCTGCTGCCAGCAGGCGTTCGCGTGTGGCGTGGCGCACGGTTTCGCGCACCGCGTTCGGTAAACGTGACATTTGCGTAGCCCCTTACAATATGGGTGACTGGTCACTCATATTATTTCATAAGGCCAACGTACCTGTCAACGCAGCTGCATGGATCGCTGTGTAAGCCGCTTAGCGATCTATATGTGCTGCATCTAGCAACTGTTCCCGTGTGACGACATCGCGCATCGTGCGTTTTGTTGACTCAACTTGACGTGGTCAATACTATTCGGCTTATCAGGATGAACCTACCTATCCATCCCAATGACCTAACTTGCAGGTCTGCGGAATCATCACCTCGCCAGTGAACAATGAACAGTTTTTGAGCGGGTTTTGCATCGTGGGCATGAACTCTCACAACAAAATAGTAGGTTTCCCGATCTAGAATTCGTTCAGTATCGGGAACATTAGTATTTGTGCGAAAAGATATCTTGCCTTTTGATGTAGCGACAAGTATATCCAAAATCGCAGTTTCGCCTGGACGCAGGGCATATAACGGATATTCTTGACTCCAGGCGAGTTCTAGGGGTTTGGTCAAAAAACGTAGACTACCGTTGGAGTTCCGAATTTCTGTTAGTTTGCCAATGATGTTTTCTGCTGTTTTTTGCCCGGTGTTTTTCACTTGAACGCGTACCCAGTATCCAGGAGATATCTCGGTGCCTTGCTGCAAGATTGTTGAATTTGCAACACCCGACATTTGTTTGAATGGAGATCGATTTCTATACGTTATGACAAGTTTGGGAGAGCGAAACCACGTAAGTGCTTGTATGACGATACCAACAACTGTTACAACCAGGGCGCTGAACCCAATCAACGCTTCGTTGTTCATTACATTTTCCCCTCAAAGATACAGAATATAAGGAACTCTATCATTCTGTTTTGCGTATTTCTACTGCATCTAATAGTTGCTCGCGTGTCACGATATCGCGCAGCGTGCGCAGGAACGCTTCCAGATCGGCGCTGTCGCGCAGCAGCGACTCAATCGCCGCGCCGGTGGGGTCTGTGCCGCCCGCACCCGGTGATCCCTGGTAGCCGCCGTAAAACGCGAAGTACGCCTGGTTCAGCTTGCGGATCGCGTAGCCGTTGCGCGCGAACTTGCGCTGTTGGGCGTCCATAACCATTTCCGCCGCCTCGACCATGCCCTGCCACAGCAAAAAGTCCACGCGGGCGCGGGTCGCGTGCATCGCTGTTGCATAGTCAAACGGCTGCGGCGCGTCGGGATCGGTGGGGGTGAGCGTGGGTGTTTCGAGTGGCGCGACGGGCGCGGGATCGCCGAAAAATGAGGGGTACTGTGGCACGGGTAGATCGGGATAGTAGCGGGCGATCACCTCGCGTGCTACCGCGCGTCCGAAAAATGTGGCGGTGGTTTCGTTGATGATGCGCGTCTCCGGGCGCAGACCGTACTCCCAGCCCAGCGGATAGAACATCAGATAGTGGTGCGCCCACTCGTGCGCCGTGACCTCAATCGCGCGCGCCGTTTTCCACGCCAGATCGCGATACCGGGGTTCCACGATCATGCTCGGATACAGGCTCAGCCCACCTAGCGGCACGATCAGCGAGGCCACGTCCAGGTCTGCGTCGATGGTGGCTTCCAGGCGTGCGCGCGTGTCCACCGGCAGTGGATTCAGGTTTAGATCAAGGGCGAATGCGATGCGGTCGCGTGGGGAGACGATCAGCAGCATGGGGATTTCGGTCATGTGCATCGACACAGGCGGCAGCACTTGCCCCCACAGTCCGAAACCCGCATCCAACAGCACCGCCGACACCTGCGCCTCGATGACGTTCTCCGCGAGCGCCTGATCCTCCGCCAGTGCGTCGCGCAGATTGTCTCGTTCCGCGCGCAGATCGGCGGTTGCTGTACCGGGATCGGAGATCGTGGGGTCGGCGTAAAGCGCCTCGATCTGGTTCTCGATCTCCTGCACGGCGCTGAGCCGGTCGAGATAGTCCAGCACGAGGGCGCTCGCGGTAGCATTGTCCAGATACGGCCCCACGCCGAGGATTTCCTCACGCGCTTTGCCCCACAGCGCGTCGATCTCCCAGGTCACGTAATCAAACAGATCGTCGCGCGCCAACGCCGTGACACGTCCGCGCAGCGAGCGATCCACCTGTTCGCCGTCGTGCAGCGCCACCACCAGCACGATCATGCCCGCGATGCGCAGTAAGATTGTGCGCAGCACGGTCAGCGCGCGTCCCACGCGGCAACGGAGCGCGTTCAGACGCGCGAGCAGTCCGGCGAGTAAGAGGTCTACAGCAGCGATCATCGGGGGGAGAGTCCTCTCGGTAAGCGGTCGTTCGAGTGATCAGTTTGCAGCAGTTAGTGGTCAGCGTACCCAGCGAGCGACGCGCCACACAGGGGTTGCTGATCACTGCACACATACGCATCGAGTTAAAAGCGGCCTCACCCCCCGGCCCCCTCTCCATCCGAGACGTTTTGTTTCG
>CBEVZO010000187.1:0-6719 GCA_965554365.1 uncultured Anaerolineae bacterium | reverse complement strand
GCGCATGTGGTTAATCTTCCCATTCCTTGTGGTATACGCCGTCTTGGTCCACGCGGCGGTAGGTGTGCGAGCCGAAGTAGTCGCGTTGCGCCTGCGTCATATTTGCGGGCAGGCGGCCCGTGCGGTACGCGTCGAAATATGCCAGCGATGATGCAAGCGCCGGAACCGGAATACCCAGTCCGACCGCCGTCTGGATCACGCTGCGCCACGCGGCCTGACGCTCTTGAATCTGCGTGCGGAACGGCTCCGCGAGCATCATGTTCGGCAGGTCCGGTTGGGCGCTGTACGTTTTGCGGATGTCTTCGAGCAGCCCCGCGCGGATGATGCAGCCGCCGCGCCAGATACGCGCGATAGCGTCCATGTTCAGGTCGTAGTCGTATTCGGCGCTCGCGGCCTGCATCAGTGCGATGCCTTGCGCATACGCTGCCAGGATTGATGCGTAGAGCGCCGCGCGCACCTGTGCGATGAATGTTCCCTGATCGCCGTCAAACGCGGTGTCGGGACCGCTGAACACGGCCTGAGCGGCGATACGCTGGTCCTTCAATGCGGAAATCACGCGTGCTTCAACGGCGGCATTGATGGTGTGCGTCGGAATGCCCAGATCGAGCGCATTCTGGCTGGTCCACTTGCCCGTGCCCTTTTGTTTGGCTTCGTCGAGAATGACTTCGGCGATAGGCTTGCCCGTGTCGGGATCGGTGTGCCCCAGGATGTCCGCTGTGATCTCGATCAGATACGAGTCCATCTCGGCGTTGTTCCACGTGGTGAATGCTTGGTGCATATCTTCATAGCTCACGCCCGCGCCGCGATGCAGCAGATCGTAGGCTTCCGCGATGAGCTGCATGATGCCGTACTCGATCCCGTTGTGGACCATTTTCACGTAATGCCCCGCGCCGCGTGGCCCGATGTAGGTCACACACGGTTCGCCGTTGACCTTTGCAGAGATCGCCTCGAACGCGGCTTTGATCAGCGCGTAGGCTTCCGGCTGTCCACCGGGCATAATCGACGGACCGCGCAGCGCACCCTTCTCGCCGCCCGACACGCCGCTGCCGATAAACAGGAATCCTTCTTGCGCCAATCGTTCTGACCGCTGCTCTGTTTCGCCAAAGAAGCTGTTGCCCAGGTCAATTAGCAGGTCGCCCTGGTCCATGTGCGGCTTGAGCGGCTCAATTGCTTTGTCCACGACGCTAGAGGGCACGAGCAGAATAATCCGGCGCGGCTTTTCCAGCACAGCGAGGAAGCTCTCGACATCGGCAAAACTCTTGACACCCTCAGCGGTATGTGTGTCGAAGGCAGCGCGCTTGTCGGCGTCCAGATCGTAGCCCGCGACGGTGAAGCCGTTTGATGCGAGGTTGCGGGCGAGGTTCGCGCCCATCACACCCAGACCGACCATACCTATGTGATAGTTGCTCATCGTTGTTTTTGGTCCTCTCTCACTTGTTCTCGGCTGTTGGTGGCAATTTTGCTTTGCAGATACGCACAGATTGTAGGCTATCGGCGCGTGTGGCGATGTTGCCTAGCCAACAGCGAGTGCTGGTCAGCGGTTTCGCACCCGGTAAAGATATTCGCCCGCTTTGGGCACATACAGCACGCCCTCATTCTCACGCCCCTGCCACTCCGCAACGTTGATGCACGACGGGTCCATGTAGCCGAGGTTGATCGCGGCGCACACGTCCGGCCGGACTTTGCTCGCCAGCGTGACCTGAATGCGCGGTGTTTCGATGCCATCCTCGAACGTGCCCGATCCGCGCAGGTGGGTGCTGTGTGCCAACACACCGAGCGGCACATCGCTAAATTTATCCCACTGTTTCAGGAAGTAATCGCGCACATGGTAGCCAATGTGTGCGATGAAATGGCCGTGTACCTCGCTGATCGTGTCCAGGTGCGGCGCGTAGACGATCACTTCGCCGCCGTCCGCAATGCCCGGTTCGAGCTTGTACATCGCCTTCGCGCCGGTCCACAGCTCGTCATACATCGGGGGCGCGTGCGACAGGACACGTTGATACGGTTGGTCCACCCAGATAATATGGCGCTGCGCGGAGAGTTCCGCCGAAGCGCGGTGCGCTTCGGTGTGCGGGCCGATGAATATGCCCGCCAGATCACCGTGATCGACGACCAGCGCCGCCAGCGTCACGGGGGTGGGCAGCATATCGGCGGCGGCGTGGATTATGCGGCGCATGGGCGTATCGGTGATGCCAATAGTGTGTAGGATGGTCATCAGCGCGCCGAGCCAGTGCGTTACATTGATCATCTCCGGCCCGGAAATGCCCGGCCACAGGTATTTCGCGCCACCGGAGAAGCCCACAACTTCGTGTGGGAAGGTCGGCCCGACGATCAGGATGTGGTCGGCTTCCAGCGCCGCGCGGTTGATGCGGATCGGCACGTTACCGCCCAGCGACGGATGCCACACGTCCCCAGCAAACGCCTGCACCTGTGCGCGCGTGAATGTGCCGACCGTCGCCAATGCGTCTGGATTGTCCCACGCGTGGTTGAGCAGCCCCACATGTTTGAAGGTCGTCGCGCGTTCCTCGGCGGTGATGCCGACGAGTTGCAGGATCGCATCATCGCTCAGCGGGAGATGCGTGCCCAGCGCGATCATGAAGTCGAGTTGGGCGGCGTCGTGCAGCACATCCACCACTGCACGGAACAGCAGCGGCAGCGGCAGCGGCAGCGTGCGCGTATGATCGGGGATCAGCACCAGCACCTTCTGGCCGGTGCAACGTCCGGCGAGACCTTGCGCGAGAGTTTCACGCACGGTCTCAGCGGCGAGATGCTGACCGGCAGTAGCGGCAGCTTGGGCGTAGAGCATGGCTCACACTCCTGAGTAGGCGTTATATCCGCCGTCAATCGGCACGACGACGCCGGTCACAAACGCGGCGGCGGGCGAGATCAGCCATAGCACCGTACCGAGCAAATCTTCGGGATCGCCAAAGCGTCCGGCGGGCGTGTGGTCGAGAATTTGCTGACCGCGTGTTGTCAGATCGCCGGTTTGCTCGTCGGTGAGCAGGAAACGGTTCTGTTCGGTCAGGAAGAAACCCGGTGCGATGGCGTTCACTCTAATATGCGGCGTGTATTCCTGTGCCATATGCACTGCGAGCCAGCCCGTGAAGTTGCTGACGGCAGCTTTGGCGGCGCTGTAAGCGACGATGCGCGTCAGGGCACGGAAGGCGCTCATCGATGAGATGTTGAGGATCACGCCCGTGCCGCGCTCGACCATTTGCTTGCCGAAGACCTGTGACGGTAGCAGCGTGCCCAGGAAGTTCAGGTTGAAGACCCATTGCGTAGCGTCCGGGGGTAGATCGAAAAACGAGAGGTCGGCGCTGGTGGTGGCCTGCGCCGTTGATCAGGATGTCTACCGGGCCAAAGTGAGTAGTAATTGCATTGGCGGCGTCCACAATCGACTCGCGTTCCAGCACGTTGGTAGACACTGCGAGTGCGTTCTCGCCGATTTCGGCGGCGACGGCTTGCGCGCGATCTTCTGCCAGGTCTATGATCGCAACGTTGGCGCCGTGTGCAGCGAGCATCCGTGCGATGGTGCTGCCGAGTACGCCTGCGCCGCCGGTTACAGCGACGGTTTTATCTGTTAAGTCGAATTGGTGCTGGATATTGGTCATCGCTTGTCCTTTGACGCAAGGCGAGTTAGCGCTAACGTTCGCGCTAGGCGCGCGGCGCTCCGCACGATTCGCGAATCATAAGTTCAACATTGAGCAGCGTCACCGCCTGAATTTGGGCGGGCGTCATCGGAACTTTGGCGGTGGGCTGATCAAGCAACTTTAGCAGCGTGTGCATGGCGAGTTTGCCTTGCTCATAGGCGGGAATGCGCACGGTAGTCAATGGTGGATTCACATATTGGGCGAACTGAATGTCGTCACAGCCAGTGACCGACAGATCGTCGGGGATGCGCAGACCACGCTCGCGACACACGGCGTAGACTTCCAGCGCCACCTGATCGTTAAACGCGACAATCGCAGTGGGTGCTGGATCACGATCCAGCAGGCCGTGAATCGCGTCGCGCCAATCTTGCGTTACAAAGGTGGGCTGCTCTAGCTCCACGATCAGATCATCGTCCGGCATTAGTCCGGCATCGACGAAGGCTTTCTCAAACCCGGTGTGACGCATCCGCGCAGGTTGGTAATGCGGCGCGGAGAGATTGAGCAGCGCGATACGCGTGTGGCCCAGCGTGAGCAAATAGTGCGTGGTTTTGTAGATCGAGCGCACATGGTCAAACAGCACGCTTGGCACGTCCGCCCCTCCACGCTGTAATTGCACAGCACCACCGGAGCGTTACCTTCGAGCAGGCGGCGCACATCGTCCGGCGCAGCGCGTGGTGAGACATACAGGATGCCATCCACAAGCGTTTGTTGGGTCAGCAGCCGGATGTAGGCTTGTTCGCGTTTGACATCGCCGCGCGTGCTGCACATCAGCAGCGAATACTGCGCGTTGATCGCGGCATCTTCGACAGCTTCGACCACCTGATTGATCACCGGCTCGGAAATTGTGGGGATGACAATCGCGATGGTACGGGTCTGGTTGGTACGCAGATTGCGTGCGGCAAGGTTGACGCGATAATCCAGTTGGTTAATGGCCTGTTCTACACGTTCGCGTGTGTCGGCGCTGACGAGTTCGGGGTTGTTAAGTACACGCGATACGGTGGCGGTTGAAACACCAGCCAATTGCGCGACATCTTCCATTTTGACAGACATGCGACGGCGCACCTCAAACACTAACTCCGCACAGTGTAATCGATTACATTGCAGCGGGTAAAGGTCGCCGTTGTCAAGCTGAATGCGTCAAGCATCACACACGCGGCGGGCATGATCGACACCCCGCCGCGTGTGTGATGTGAGGGTCAGCGTGCGCTAGCCGCCTGTAACGAGGCGGTCGCGGCGCTTCTGTTCTTTCTGACGCGCTTCTTTGTTCAAGATACGTTTGCGCATTCGCAAACTCTCCGGTGTGACTTCGAGCAGTTCGTCGTCTGCCAAAAATTCGATGCAATCATCCAGACTCAGCACGCGCGGCGGGCTGAGACGTACTTCAGCGCCAAAATACTTGGTGTGGATGGCACTGACGTGCTTGGCTTTGCCGACATTGAGCGCCAGATCGTCGGGCCGGATGTGTTCGCCGATGACCATGCCTGCATAGACCTTTGCGCCCGGTGCGATGAAAAACGTGCCACGCGATTGAGCGTGTGTCAGCGCGTACTGCGTCGCGGTGATGTTTTCCATTGCCACCAGGCTACCGAACTGCCGTCCGGGAATCGGTCCGGCGATAGTGTCGTAGCCATGAAACAACGCGTGCATCTGGCCCAGGCCCGCCGTCGCTCGCAAGAAATGCGCGCGAAAACCTAACAGGCCGCGTGTGGGCACAAGATAGTTGATGTATGTGGTGCCGTTTTGGCTGCGCATATCGCGCATCTGCCCGCGTCGCGCACCCAGCAGTTCGACCACCGTGCCGACCATGTCATCCGTGATCTCGATATGCACTTCCTCGTAGGGTTCCTGTGTTGTGCCGGTGGCGGGATCGGTGCGGTAGATCACTTCCGGCTTGCTCACATCGAACTCGTACCCCTCACGGCGCATGGTTTCGATCAAGATCGCGAGATGCAGTTCACCGCGCCCGCTGACGATAAAACGATCCGGGGAGTCGCTGTCTGCTACACGCAGCGCGACATTGCTGCGGGTTTCGTCGTAGAGCCGCTGCCGCAACCGCCGTGATGTGCCCCAGCCGGTTTTGCCTTCGCGTCCTGAAAACGGCGACGTATTGACGCCGAACGACATACGCACGGTGGGTTCCTCGATGGTGATCGCGGGGATCGGTGTCTCGACCACCGGATCAGCAATCGTGTCGCTGATGCGGATTTCGTCCAGTCCACCAAATGCGATGATGTCGCCCGCCTGCACTTCCTCTACTTCTTGTCGCGAGAGGTTGTGATGCGTGAACAGATAGGTGATTTTGCCCATGGTGCGTTCGCCATCGGGCGTCATACGCACGATGTCTGCGCCGCGCCGCAGGACACCCGATTGCAGCCGTCCCACGCCGATTTGCCCCTTATAGTTGTCGTATTCCAGCGTGGTGACTTGCAGCCGCGCCGGAGCGTCCATGTCGATAGTTGGGCCGGGCACAGTGTCCAGAATCGTCTTAAACAGCGGCACGAGTGTGTCGTCGAGCGCGTCCGGTTCGTATCCTGAGTGACCGTCCAGACCTACGGCGTAGATTACGGGGAAGTCGGCCTGCTCGTCGCTCGCGCCCAGTTCAATGAACAGATCGAACGTTTCGTTGAGTACTTCCTCTGAGCGTGCGAAATTGCGATCCACTTTGTTGATCACCACAATGATACGCAGACCAAGCATCAACGCCTTGCGCAGCACAAAGCGCGTTTGCGGCATCGGTCCTTCAACGGCATCGACTAGCAGCAGCGCACCATCGACCATGTTGAGGACGCGTTCGACCTCGCCGCCAAAGTCCGCATGACCGGGCGTATCGACGATGTTGATCTTGATATCGTTCCAGGTGATCGCGGTGTTTTTCGATAGGATTGTGATTCCGCGTTCGCGTTCGAGTACGTTGCTATCGAGAATACGTTCTCCGGCGCGTTCGGCGTCGCGGAAGACTTTTGCTTGCTTTAACATGCCATCGACCAGCGTGGTTTTGCCATGATCGACGTGCGCAATAATGGCTACATTGCGAATATCGGTGCGCGTTTGAGTCACAGGTTGTCCTCG
>CBEVZO010000186.1:0-6750 GCA_965554365.1 uncultured Anaerolineae bacterium | reverse complement strand
CGTGTTGGGCGGTGGCCTTGTGCCGGGCAGTGTGGTGTTGATCAGTGGCGATCCTGGTATTGGCAAGAGTACGCTGCTGCTACAAGTTGCCGCGCTGATGGATCAGATTGCGGGACCAGTGTTGTATGTCAGCGGTGAGGAAAGCGAACGCCAGATTAAAATGCGCGCGGAGCGTCTGGGCTTGACCGCGCAGGCGTTGTATCTGGTAACGGAGACGGAGGTCGGCGCGATTTTTGCGCATGTCGAAGCCGTTGCTCCGCGCATGTTAATCGTCGACTCGATCCAGACGACGTATCTTGAAGGCAAAGCGTCGGCAGCGGGCAGCGTGAGCCAGGTGCGCGAGTGTGCCGGGCGTTTTCGCGAGTTCGCCAAAAGCAGCGGGGTCGTAGTGTTTCTGGTGGGGCATGTGACCAAAGAGGGACGCATCGCCGGGCCGCGCGTGTTGGAGCATATTGTCGATACAGTGCTATACCTTGAAGGCGACCGTTTCCAGGCCTACCGTTTACTGCGCAGCGTGAAGAACCGTTTTGGTCCCACTAGCGAGGTGGGCGTGTTTGAGATGCGCGATCAGGGCATGGTGGAGGTTGCGAATCCGTCCGAGGTGTTTATCGCGGAGCGCGTCGTGAACGCGCCGGGCAGTGCCATCGCGGTGACGTTGGAGGGCACGCGTCCGCTGTTGGTCGAGGTGCAGGCGCTCGCCAGCCAGACCGTGTATCCGAATCCGCGCCGCACAGCGAACGGTATCGACTTTAACCGGATGCTGCTGATCACGGCGGTGCTGACCAAGCGCGTCGGCATTCGGCTGTTTGAGAAAGATATCTTCATTAACGTGATCAGCGGCTTGAAGATCGATGAGCCTGCCGCAGACCTCGCGATTGCGGTGGCCGTCGCGTCGAGTGCCTGGGATGCCCCTGTACCAGCGAACATGGCGTTTGTGGGCGAGATTGGGCTGAGCGGTGAACTGCGCGCGGTCAGCCAGACCATGACACGTATCCGTGAAGCGGGCAAGTTGGGATTCCGGCGGGTGTTGGTTCCGCGCACGTTCCGGCAGCAGGACGATCTACCCGACGGCGTGGAGATTGTTCCGGTGCGCAGTGTTAACGAGGCGCTGGATATCGTGATGCCGCAGACCCGGTAAGCCAGATCAATCCAGCCGCAGCCCCATGATCAGCGTATCCACCGAGCGGCGGCTGACGGTGCCTTTGTACGATGACCGGTAGCGGTGCAGCACCTCGAAACCCAGACGACGATATAGGTGCAGCGCGGCGATATTTTGATCCGATGTGTTCAGATGCACGCCGGGGATGCCTGCTGTGCGGCAGTGATCGAGGAATGTGTGCATCAAGCGCCGCCCGATACCTTGCCCGCGAAACGGCGCGGCGAGATTGATATGCAAATGGGCGGGGTAGTGGTGCTGATCGGCGCTGGCGGGATGCGTCAGCAGTTCGCGCAGATAGCCGATCCCCGCGCGCAGCGTGCGCCAGCCGAGGCGGTAGTGTCCCGTGATTGCTCGCTGCCCAGCCCGCAGCACACTCTGCCGAAATAGTTGTTCTAGTTGTGCAGTATCCAGGCAACCGGTGAGATAACCTACCACTTGGCCCTCATGTTCCGCGACCCAGCAGGTCTGGGGGAAATGGATCACGTAGGGACGCACAAAGATGTCTAAGAATAAGCGGCGGTCGTTCAGGATCAACTCAACAGGATCGCCGTATTGGGCGGTGTCCGCGCTGATCTGAAAAATTGCTGCGGTGTCGGCAGTGTCAAACAGACGCACGGTGGCTGTGTGGGTCACGGCTGCGGGTCGTCGGGTTGGGCTTCATCCGTGACGGTGACGGATTGGAACACCAACGTCACAATACGCACAGCCCCGTGTTCGTCTACACCTTCAATCACCACACGATCCACCAGCAGCGGATCGTTGGTCTGCAAACATAGCTCGAACAAATCTTCCAGCGATGAAAATGTGGTTTCAGTTTCGTTCAGCCCTGCGTGTTTATCCCAACGGCGGAAAATCACTTTGCCGTTATGTATTTGTGCGGGCATAGATCCCCGTCCTTTGTCTTGTATTACGTTCTCCCACCTGTGGTGCTGCCGCATGATGTCACCAGCTTCCCTGAGTATCCACCAGATAGAACCCACAAGCAAATCCTGAGCGAATCGATCATGCGCATGACATAACCTAACCATATTGGTGCTTGTACATTTGGTCAGACCCGTGCATAATATAGGGTATAATGCGGCAAATAGAATCTGCCACGGTTGACTTGTGGAAATCACGTAGGATGTTGGAACCCATCACGCCGATGGGATTTGGCTACAGATGAATGGTCTCGCGTATAGATGCGAGTGTGATAGCTAACAAATGGCCCGGATGGGCATGGCGCGACAGGATATATCAGCGTCTTAGCCTGAACAGCGCGCTTATCCGGCAGGGCAACAACCGATTCAAATAGTGCGTGTTCCCCGTTTTTCACGGGGCATAATCGGTTATCAAAACCTGAGGGGATACGCCCAGGACGATGCGTAACACTACCCTTGTTGTTACTGATTCGCCAGTTGGTTTGGTGTGAGGTGACAGGGTAGCCTCAACCCGCAAGCTATCAAGTATGCCAGCGCTCATGTGAGCGATTCTGTGCCTCATACTACACCCTACAACAGTCGTGGCCTAGTTGGCTACGGCGGTTTTGTGTTTAGGGGTTTGGGCAGTGAGCCGGACGATCACCGCGCTGGAAGTGCAACGGAAAAACAAGGACCGCGTCAGTGTGTTTTTGGACGGTGAGTTCGAGTTTGGGTTGCCAGCGCTCGAAGCAGCGAAACTGCGTAAAGGCCAAGTGCTTTCGGAAGCTGAGATCGCGGTGCTGCGTGAGATCGATGCAGTGGCGCGGGCCTTTGATCGTGCGGTGCGGTTGCTCGCACGACGCCCCTACAGCGCGGCTGAGATTCGCCGTAATCTTGCTTCAAAATCTATTGCTCCCCCCATTATCGACGAAGTTCTCACACGGTTGGAACACATGGGCTACGTTGATGATCGGGCTTTCGCTGCGTATTGGCTCGATAACCGGGAACGGTTTCGTCCACGCGGGCCGCGTGCGTTGCATTATGAACTGCGCCAGAAGGGTATCGCGCAGGACATCATCGATGCGGTACTCGGTGAGGTTGATGCTGAGGCCTCAGCTTATCGTGCAGCGCAGGGACGGGTAAGCCGTCTGCAGGGGAAAACGCGCGCAGAGTTTCGTGAGAAACTGGGCACGTTCCTCGCGCGGCGGGGCTTTGGATACGACATCGTCCGTACTGTAATTGATCAACTGATTGACGAATTGAGTGAAGAACAACCAGATTACTTTGCAACTGAGCCTATGAATGAGGAGTAAGCCCCATGGAAATCGTGATCGCCCTGATTGGGCTAGCGATTGGCATCGGGTTGGGTGCAGGCGGTTTAATCGTCTACCAGAATAACCAGGGCGCGGGTCGTATCCGCGAGGCCGAAGATCAGGCCAATCGCATTGTTAGCGACGGTAAAAGCCAGGTACAATCCACGCTGGTCGATGCCAAAGACGAAGCCCTGCGTATCCAACGCGAAGCTGAATCCAAAGCCAAACAACGACGTAATGAGCTGGATCGCGAAAGTGATCGTCTACAAAAACGCCGTGAAGACCTTGACAGCCGCTATGAACGTCTGGATAAGCGCGACCAGACTCTGAGCAAGCGCCAGAGCCAGATTGATAAGCGGCAGAACGAAGTCACGGCGATGTATGACCAGCAGAAAGACGAGCTAGAGCGTGTTGCAGAAATGACGCGTGACGAGGCGCGGCACGAATTGCTGGAAATGGTGGAGCAAGAAACGCGACAGGATATGGCGCGTCGCATTCGCGAGGTTGAAGAAGAAACCAAGATCGAAGCTGACCGCCGTGCGCGCGACATCATTGCGCTGGCGATTCAGCGTATTGCTTCCGAGCATGTCAATGAGATCTCCGTGAGCGTTGTGCCGCTACCGTCGGACGAAATGAAGGGCCGTATTATCGGGCGCAACGGGCGTAACATTCGCTCGTTTGAGCAGGCCACCGGTGTGGATGTGGTGGTTGATGATACGCCGGAAGCTGTGACGATTTCGAGCTTCGACCCTGTGCGGCGTGAGGTCGCACGGCAGGCAATGGCGAAATTGGTGCTGGATGGGCGTATTCATCCCGCGCGCATTGAGAAGCTGGTCTCGGATGCGCGTAAAGAAGTGGACCGCGTGATCCGTGAAGAAGGCGAACGCGCGGCCTATGAAGCGGGCGTGCCGGGCTTGCACCACGAAGTCATCAAACTGTTGGGGCGGTTGAAGTTCCGCACCAGCTACGGGCAGAATCAACACGCCCATTCGGTTGAATCGGCGCATATTGCCGGGATGATCGCGGCGGAGTTAGGCGCGGATGTCAATCTCGCCAAAGCGGGCGGTTTGCTACACGATATCGGCAAGGCTATCGACCATGAGATCGAAGGCACGCACGCGCAGATCGGCGCAGACTTCGCCAAACGCTACGGCGTACCTCCGAAAATCGTGAACTGTATCGCGGCGCACCACCACGAAGTGGAGCAGGAATGTGTCGAGGCGATGATTGTCGAAGCGGCGGATGCGATCTCTGGGGCACGTCCAGGGGCGCGGCGTGAAAGTCTGGATACCTACATTCGCCGGGTTAAGGCGCTGGAGGACGTGGCCAAAGAATTCCAGGGCGTGGAGCAGAGCTATGCACTCCAGGCCGGGCGCGAAGTGCGCATTATGGTCAAGCCGGAGGAGATCGACGATCTGTCGGCGTCGCGGTTGGCCCGTGACATTTCCAAGCGCATCGAAGAGACGATGCAGTATCCCGGTCAGATTAAAGTGACCATCATCCGCGAGACGCGTGCAGTGGATTACGCGAAGTAACGCACAGCATCACGCGGTTACTCTGATGTAGCATAACAGACGGCGGACCTCGCAAGAAGTCCGTCGTCGTGATCTGGCGTCGTGATGGGGGTCAAAAACGGTTAGGCGTTAAGCGAGTGCCTGGGTCAACGCCGCGACATCGCGCACCAGCAGCGGAGGCTGCGGCAGCCAGGGATAGTAGCTCACTTGCTGCGGCTGCGTGACAATGAATTGCGCCAGTTCTAGATCGTCCATCAGGCCAAATGCCCCACGTTGCATGAATGCGAACACCAACCGGAGTAAGTCCGGGGTCCAGGTGCGCGATTCCAGGTACAGCGCGATACGATGAAATGAGCGGGTGGTGTCCATGCCCGGCGCATGGAGCGTGACGCGCCCGCTGTCGCGACAGGTGATGATATACCCCGCAGTGTTGATGGTCTCAACATTCGTTACATAGTCCGATTGATTCAGCACACGGCGCACTGCCGCGCGATCACCATCAGCAAAATGTCCGTCGTCGGCATGACAAACCAGAATCAGCATGTCTCGATGCATGGTGTGCAGTCTCCTCTATCCAGCCTGTACCATAGACGCGTGATCTCATGGCCGATACTCACAAGAATAGACCATTTGTTCTAATTGCGCAACGCGTGCTTATTCAGTTGTACGCGAAATGAGACGCTGGATCAGCTCCCAGTTGTAGGGGGTCCCCGCTATTTTCCAGTTGTGATATACGATTAGATGGACGAAGAAGTGAACACGACGCGGCTGCCACCCCGACAACCTTTACCGTTTGCGGAACCACTTGGTGAGCAGATGAATGTGCGTGTATGCTGTGTATCCTCCTCTTGAACCCATAACCAGCAAGAGCCTATCATGATAGGGTAAACGGCATGTAAGTTCCAGATGAAAATTGCATAAGTTAGAATTGTGGATCAGCATTATAGCACAGTGTGTTCGGCAAAATCACGCAAGGAGCAGTGTTATGCGAGCAGAAATTCTATATCGTCCGTCATATTCGATGGCTGTGGTTGATCTCGCCCAGTTTGAAGAAGTCCGCGTGGAATCGGGCGCGATGGTCGCCATGACCGAAGGTATTACGTTGCAGACGCAGCTTGAAGGGGGCTTGCTGCGTAGTCTCTCGCGCGCGGTGTTGGGCGGCGAGAGCTTCTTCATCAATGTGTTTCAGGCTCCGGCCAACGGTGGGCAGGTCCACCTTGCGCCCGCGCTGCCCGGCGACATGATGATTCTTGAAATGCGCCGCGAGTCGCTGATGGTGCAGGGCGGATCATATGTGGCATCGTCGATGGGCGTCGAGGTCGATACCAAGTGGGGCGGGGCCAAGACGTTCTTCGCTTCGGAGGGACTGGTGATGCTGCGCGCACGCGGCGAGGGACTGTTGTTTCTGTCCAGCTACGGTGCAATTCATCCCCTCGATCTCGCGCCAGGGCAAAAGTTTACCATCGACACGGGGCACATTGTTTCATTCACCGAGGGGATGCCGTTCAATGTGCGCATGGTCGGCGGCGTGCGCTCGACGATGTTCAGTGGTGAAGGGTTGGTGGTAGACCTGACAGGGCCGGGTCGGGTGTATATGCAGACACGCTCGGAGGATGCGTTCCTTTCGTGGCTGGCTCCGAATCTGCCCAATCGCGGTGGTGGTGAGGGGGGCTAGGTGTGTAGATATATGGTCGGGGGATCACGCTGATCACGAGCGTGTCCCCCGGCTGTGGTTAATCCAGTGTGAAGTTGCCCAGCCGTTGCAGGCTGTTACCGATGACGAATATATCGCTGAGGGCCATTGCCGCCGCCGCGAGGATCGGGTGCAGGTGGCGCAGCATAGCCGGAGCAAACGCAAACGGAGC
>CBEVZO010000185.1:0-6770 GCA_965554365.1 uncultured Anaerolineae bacterium | reverse complement strand
ACCAACTCAATCCGTTAGAAGCAGGGAATTTGTAGGGGCACTGCTTGCGGTGTCCTGGGTAGGGCAAGCTGCCCCAATTTCCGAATACAGCCTTCGGTAAAACAAGTTGCGGCGGTATGCTCAGGACTTGGTATACTTGGGGTGTAGCT
The DNA here is from genome assembly GCA_965554365.1 of uncultured Anaerolineae bacterium. Lineage (GTDB taxonomy): Bacteria > Chloroflexota > Anaerolineae > Aggregatilineales > Aggregatilineaceae > CAYRNY01. The sequence goes on along the minus strand of CBEVZO010000185.1, from coordinate 6,621 downwards.
TTGTGTCGGGACAGAAGAGAATAAACCGTTATGCCACATTCGCCCCTGGATATCAGTGAGCAGGAAATCCGCAAACGCTGCGGCCCATTACTCGAAGCAGCAGTGCAGGAAGCCTTGCGGATGCGCCACGACTTTATTGGCACTGAGCATCTGTTCAACGCACTGTCACAAATGCCCTACAGCATAACGGCCCGCCTGTTGGTGGGGGCCGGACTGGAACCGCGCGAGATCCGCAACTTGATCCGCCGCGAAGTAGGCGCGGGTGACGACGCGGTGAGCGAAGTGCTGCCCATTACGCCACGTCTACGCCGGATTCTGGCGATGGCGGTGTATCTGGCGGACGACGCCGGGGACCGTTATGTGACCGACGCGCAGGCGTTGCTATCGATCCTGCAAGAGGGCGAGGGTGTGGCGGCGCGCGTGCTGATCCGCCAGGGGATCGACATTGTGCAGTGGATCGAGCGTCTGATCGAGGAGATGGAAACGAGCGACGACGGCAATGAATTTGACGAGTTCCTGCTCGATGATCGTCACGCGCCGCGCCCGCTGCGCGCTGGTGAGAGCGCTGATGAGCGCCGGATGCCGACGCCGCTGCTGGACAAGTATGGGCGTGATCTGGTCGAACTGGCACGGCTGGGCAAGATTGGCCCGGCGATCGGGCGCGAGATGGAGATGCGCATCGTCGCGCGGACGCTGCGCCGCAACAAGAAGAATAACCCGCTGCTGCTCGGCGACTCCGGTGTGGGTAAGACGGCGGTGGTTGAGGGCCTCGCGTACAGCATCGCGCACGGTGACGCGCCCAAGTTCCTGTTGGGACGGCGCATCGTCGGGTTGGAGATCGGCATGTTGGTCGCGGGGACCAGTCTACGCGGGCAGTTTGAGGAACGGCTGGTCGGCATTGTGGACGAGGTAAAAAACGCGCCAGAGGTAATTCTCTTTATTGACGAGATTCACACCATCGTTGGCGCGGGCGACGCGATTGACAGTAACCTTGACGCGGCGAACATTCTCAAACCGGCGTTGTCGCGCGGCGAGATTACGTGCATCGGCGCGACTACGTTTGAGGAATATCGCAAGGCCATCGCGAAAGACCCGGCGCTGGATCGTCGCTTCCGCACGGTGGATATCTCCGAGCAGGATGTCGGGGAATCGCTGATCGTCGTGGAGCATGTGTATCCGCGCTACGAGGAACATCACAAGGTCAAGATTCTGCCCGACGCGCGCGAAGCTGCCGTCCGGCTCTCGGATCGCTATATGCACGACCGCCGCTTGCCGGATAAGGCGCTCGACCTGTTGGACGAAGCGTGTGCGCGGCTGGTGATCCAGTCCAATGCCGACGAACGCGCCGAAGGCGATCCGCCGCTGGAAGTCAACACGCATACCGTGACCGAAGTTCTCAGTGAATGGACGGGTATTCCGGTCAGCGAACTGACGGCCAACGAGCGCCAGCGGTTCGCGCTGATGGCGAAGACATTGGGCAAGCGTGTTGTGGGCCAGGATCACGCGTTGACTATTGTCAGCGATGCGGTCAAGACGAATCGTGCCGGGTTGGGTGATCCCAAGCGCCCGGTGGGGGTATTCCTGTTCTTGGGGCCAAGCGGCGTCGGCAAAACGGAACTCGCGAAAGCGGTGGCGGAATTCCTGTTTAATGACGAAGACTCCATGATCCGTCTGGATATGTCCGAGTTCCACGACGAACATACCGTCGCACGCCTGATCGGTGCGCCCCCCGGCTACCGGGGTATGGAGCAGGGTGGACAGCTCACTGAGGCGCTGCGCCGCAAACCGTACAGCGTGGTGCTGCTGGATGAAGTCGAGAAGGCCGCGACTGAGGTCTTTGACGTTTTTTTGCAGGTGTTTGATGAGGGGCGTCTCACTGATTCGCAAGGCGCAACGATTGACGGTCGCCACGCGTGCTGGATCATGACCAGCAACATCGGCACGGGCGACGTGGGCAAGGGCCTGGGCTTCACTGCCGCGCCGGATCAACTGCCCGATTACGATTTCCACCTGAAAAAGCACTTCCGCCCGGAGTTTCTAAACCGGCTCGACGAAGTGGTCGTGTTTAGAGCGCTGAATCGAGATGCGCTGGACGGTATTCTCGATTTGCAGATGCAGGAAGTCACCGAGCGCCTGGGCGCGCAGAAACTCGCGGTGATGCTGGACGATGACGCGCGCGCATTTCTGCTCACTGCCGGGTACGATCCGGCGTATGGGGCGCGTCCGCTGCGCCGCGCGATCCAGCGTTACCTGACGCGTCCGCTCAGCACCGCGATCCTGGAGGAGCAGTTCAGCGCAGGCGATACGATCCGCGTGGTGGTGCAGGGCGACGAACTCGAACTGCGCAAAGCCAGCGTTGCCGCGAAAGCTGATACGCCCGACGGCGGCCCGTCCGAGTCCGAAGCACAGCAGGCTGATGGTACAGAGGCCGATTCGCCCACCCGCGCCGAACAGGGTGAGGGGTAATTAGGGATACGGCGGGCATTCGATATTATGATGCGTAGGGGCGCTGTTCTACTGCGCCCTGGGCGGGCGGCGGTCGAAATTGGGCGCGGCAGAGCAGCGCCCTTACGAGAAATTGACCATTCACTCCCCAATCCGAATGCACCTATCACGGCGGGGCGGCCCGGTGGGTCGCTCCGTGTCGATTTAATTGGACCAGTCTAGACGATAATATATGACCACCAATAACGAGCTTCCTCCCGTACCACAGACCGGCATCGACCCGTTGCAGCTTCCCGCTGATCAGGAACAACGCTTGTTGGGGCGGCGGCGTAAAGCCGACCACGTCGATCCCTTTGCCAGCGATCCCGACGAGGACATTCGTCGCCTGGGACGGCTGGCACTGCGCCGGGATGTGCCTCATGCGCACGATTATCTGGCGTTGGGCGATCTCTGCGCGGCAAAGTCCCTGCTGATCGAGCAGGGGCGGCTGCTGATTTTCTATGTCGGCAAGACGATCTATGCCTACCGCCGTGCGGAAGAACTCGCCGGGGATGAGTCTGCCGATGGTGAACTGGCACGGGCGGCATTTGAGCATTATGTGCGCTGGCTGGTACGTCTGACGCGTGTGGCTCCCTCGCGCCGCAACATCGCCGTGACGCTGTGGGCAGTGGCGGACGTGGCGGACGCTGAGCCACCCATTGAGGACTTGTTCGACGAGGCGCAATTGCTCGCGTTGTGGTATGTCTCGCCGCCGCATGTGGATGCGCAGACTCCGGCCCCGGAGCGCACACCCTCGCCGCCGGAGGACGTGACCGATCTGTATCCCGAAGAAGTCTTGACGCACATGGACGAAGGCACAGAGGGTGCAGGCGCGCTGCTGTCAATGGAGAAATCCATTGATCTCGGCGAGACACGTTCCGACCAATCCGACATTTTCCAGTACGAGATCGAAGCCACGCGGCATAGCCCCAGTGCCGTCCCGCGCCCGATCAGCAGTAGCAGCAGTGCGTCGCGCCCCTTCCGGCGTGCGGAGGGCAGCGACTTCGATTACGGTGACCGCATCGACGGGCGTTATCAGGTGGCGCAGGTGCTACGTGGCGGCATGGGCATTGTCTATCTGTGCTACGACCACGAAGAACGCCAATCGGTTGCGCTGAAAACGTTCCAGAGCCGTTACTTGACCAACGAGAGTGTGGTGGCGCGTTTTCTCAACGAGGCGCGGACGTGGATCAACCTCGAAAAGCACCCGCATATTGTGCAGGCGCGGCTTGTGCAGAAATTCGAGGGGCGTCCGCACATCATTCTGTAACATATTTCCGGGCCGGAGGGTCTGGGGCCAGACTTGAGTAGTTGGATTCGTCACAATCGCCTTGATCTTGGCACGGCGCTGATCCTGGGGATACACATCGCGTTGGGGATGCAGCACGCTACGCGCCGCCTGAAGGGGCTGGTGCATCGCGATCTGAAGCCCGCTAACATTCTCGTGCGCCACGACCATATCGCCAAAGTGACCGATTTTGGGCTGGTGCGCTCGCTGGATGTGGACGACGGGCCGTTGTCCGGTGACGATGAACCGGCTCCCGGTAGTGGTATTACGCGTATGGGGGCAGTCGTGGGTACGCCGCCGTATATGTCGCCGGAGCAATGCCGCGCGCAGAAAGTGGACCCGCGCAGCGACATTTATTCGTTTGGCTGCGTGTTCTACGAGATGCTCACCCGGCAGCAGGTGTTCGAGGCGAAATTGATGTCGGAATGGGTCTTTGCGCATCTGAACCACACGCCCGCGTTCCCCGACACGGCAACGCATGTGCCGGACACGGTACAGGAGGCGACGCTCGGTTTCCTCGCCAAAGACCCCGCCGACCGCCCGCAGGATTGGGGCGCGGTTGTGGCGCTGCTTGCCGCGCTGCATGAAGCCGTAACCGGCAGCGCGCCGGAGTTGGAGTCGGATGGTCCCGAACTCGAAGTGCGCGACCTGATGGATAAGGGCTACAGCCTGACTGAGTTGGGCTATGCGGACGAGGCGCTGCTCGCCTACAACCGCGTGCTGGAACTCGAACCGGAGTCCGCGTGGGCCTGGGCGCGCAAAGGGCGCACGCTGCGGCTGCTGGCGCGCTACGATGAGGCGCTCAACGCCTATGATCGCGCGTTGGAGATCAACCCCCGTTTCGCCTGGGCCTGGACCGGCAAAGGGCAAGTCCTCGAACGTCTGGGGCAGATCGAACGGGCGTTGGCGGCACACCAGACCGCGACCGAGTTGCAGCCGGAAAACGTGTGGACGTGGTACAACATGGCGGAGGCGCTGCACGCCCGCCGTGACTATGAAGACGCGATGGCCGTGCTTGATCGCGCGTTGGAATTGGACCCACATCATGCGGAAAGCTGGGCCAAGCGTGGGCAAGTGCTGCGCGCACAGGATCGCTATCTCGAAGCACTGAACGCGTACAATCGCGCGTTGGAACTCAACCCGCCTTATGCCTGGGCCTGGAACGGTAAGGGACTGGCGCTGAAAGCGTTGGGCCGCTTGCAAGAGGCACTCGAAGCGTTTATTCAGGCGGCACGCCATCAGCCCGGCGAAGTGTGGCACTGGTACAACCAGTCCGAGATGCTGGTCGAGATGGCTCAGTATCAGGATGCGCTCGCTCCCACGCGGCAGGCGACGCGTGTCGCGCCGACGCACGCGTATTCGTGGGCTAAGCTGGGGCAGGTTTTGCGCTATCTCGAACGTTATGAAGAAGCAGTCGAAGCCTACGACAAGGCGCTCACACTCAAGCCGGACTATGCCTGGGCAATCAACGGCAAGGGCATCGTGCTGGAACGGCTCAAACGGTACGAAGAAGCGGTGGAGATGTATCACCAGGCATCGCTGGTCGCGCCGGAAGATGTGTGGCACTGGTATAACCAGGGGAATCTGATGGTCTTGCAGGACCGCCACGCGGACGCGATTCCGCTGCTGGAACAGGCGATCACTGTCAGCCCGGATCATGCGCGTAGTTGGGCGCGGTTGGGCAACATTCACCGTCAGATGGATCGTCCCGACGACGCCCTGAAATATCTTGAGCGCGCGGTGGAGTTAGAACCGGGTTACGCCTGGGCCTGGAACGAGCGTGGGGTCACATTGGAGATATCAGGCCGCTACGACGACGCGGTGGATGCCTATCAGCGCGCCGCGCAAGCCGACCCCAAGAATCCGCTGTATTGGTACAACAAAGGCGATACACTGGTGCTGCTCAAGCGCCACGAGGACGCGCTCGAAGCGTTGCAGCGCGCGTTGGAAGTCGATCCGCGCTATGTGCGTGCGTGGGCCAAACAGGGACAGGCGCTGCGGCGGATGCGGCGCTATGAGGAGGCATTGGCGAGCTACAGCCGCGCGGTAGAGTTGGAACAGGGCTATGCCTGGGCCTGGAACGGGCGCGGGCTGGCGCTCAGTGCGATTGGGCGGCATGAGGAGGCGCTGGCGTGCTTCCGCCGGGCGGCGACGTTGCAGCCGGATGATGTGTGGTTCTGGTATAACCAGGCCGACGAGTTGATCGTGATGCACCAGTACGAGGATGCGCTCGCGCCGCTGGACCGGGCGCTGCGGCTCAACCGCGACCACGCGGAGAGTTGGGCCAAGCGCGGGCAGGCGTTGCGCCGCCTGGGACGCTATCGCGATGCGGTGAATGCGTATGATCAGGCGCTCAAGCTGGAACCGCGTTATGCCTGGGCCTGGAATGGGCGCGGGCTGGCGCTAGAGGCGTTGGACCGCCGCGAGGAAGCGCTGACGAGTTACGAGCGCGCCACAGACGAAGACCCCCGCAGCGTGTGGTACTGGATCAACCAGATCGATCCGCTGCTGGCACTCGGTCGGCGGCAGGACGCGCTGCATGTGATCGACGAGGCGCTGAAAATCTCGCCGGAAAACGATTCTGCGTGGGCACGCAAGGGGCAAATCCTGCGCCGTTTGGGACGGCACACCGAGGCGGTCGAGGCGTATGCGCAGGCGGTGCGGCTCGCGCCGAATTACGGCTGGGCGTGGAATGGCATGGGCCTCGCGCACGCGTCAATGGAGCAGTGGGAAGACGCGCTGGAGGCCTACACCCATGCCACTGAGGTCGCACCGCGCGATGTGTGGTTTTGGCACAATCGGGGCGACACGTTGATGAAATTGGAACGCTAGGCAAACACGATGCACGC
>CBEVZO010000184.1:0-6772 GCA_965554365.1 uncultured Anaerolineae bacterium | reverse complement strand
CGAGCAGGTCATGGGCATCGATTGGCCCGACGCGCTCGCGATCCTGACCGACGTTGCCCGCCTGGAAGACTTCATCGCGCGCATGGGCGGCAAACAGCAGCTTAAGCGGCGACAAACGCACGGCACAGCCCTCGACCGCGCGACGTGGCGCAATGTGGGCATCGATCTGGCGCTGTATGGCGGGGTCGTGGCGCTGGGCGTACTGGCGATCCTGGTGCTGGGGTGGCCCCCGCTGCAAGAATTGGTCGATCAATACGATTTCCGCTTCACGGCGCGCATCTCCGCGCGTATCGATACCCTACGTGACCTGAGCATCCCGGCGGGACTGGCGCTGGCGGTAGGCATGGGCGTGTATCAGGTGGGGTTCCTGGCGCTGCAATTGGTGTTCATGCACTTCGCTGCTGTGTATATGCTCGCCGGGGATGGAACGGCGGTGTATCTGTTCCGGCGCGTCGTGCCGGTGCAGGCGGGTGGCGTGATCGTGTGGGTGATCACGGCGCTGCTGATGCTGTTGATTCCCGATCTGGGTGTTCGTTTGCTGATGCTGAACATGCTGCTAGTGGTGGAGACTGTGGGCCTCGCTGTGCTGGTGATCGCGCGTATCGGGGACGCATACGCGTTCACGGTGTGGGACGGGTGCAGCGCGTTGTTTTTCGCGGGGCTGATGCAGGCGGTGATCTATGGGCTGGCGACGTATGCAATGGTGGCGTTGATCTCGGTGTTAATGTGACGGCAAATCACAATTCCCCCTCTCCATCAGCGCAGCGCAATGGGGAGGGGGTTAGGGGGAGGGGCCGGTTTACGATAATTCTTCAATCGCCAGCTTAATCCGCGCGATGACCTTCTCGCGGCCCAACAGCGCCATCGTATCGAAGATCGGCGGCGTCTGTTTGCGCGCGGTGGTGGCTTCACGCAGCGTGCCGAGGACTTGCCCCGCTTTGAGTTCCATATCCTGCGCGAGTTGACGCAGCGCGGGTTCCTGCGTGCCCGGCTCGAAGTCCGGCAGCGCCTCGATCAGCGCCAATGCTGCTTCGAGGACGGCGCGTGTCCGCTCTACGTCCATTTTCTTCTGGATCAGTGTCTCCGGGGTGGGGGGCGTGAATTCCTCCGCGAACAGGAAACCGCCGACTTCCAGCACGTCCCGGAAACGTTTAATGCGGTCGCGTAGCAGCGGTATCGCGCGCAGCAGCACGTCGGTGTTGACCTCGTAACCCGCCGCTTCCAGCACGGCCTTGAGTTCCTGCGCGAGCGTCATATCGTCCATGTCGCGGATGTACACACCGTTGAGCCAGTCGAGTTTGTCCACCGGGAACGCGCCGCCCGCCGGATTCACCCGCGCGAGGTCAAAGCGTGTGATGGTGTCTTCAACGGTGAAGACTTCGCGGTCTTCTCCGAAGCTCCACCCGATGTTGGTCAGGAAGTTGATAAGCGCCCCCGGCAGATAGCCGCCCTCACGGAATTCGTGCAGCAGGATCGGGACGTTTACACCGTCTTGTGTGAAGCCCGCGCTGCGTTTGGAGAGCTTGCCCTTGCCGTTCGGATTCAGGATCACCGGCAGGTGCGCGATTTTAGGCATCTCCCAGCCGAACGCCGCGTACAGGTTTTTGTGGACCGGCGCGGTGCTGATCCATTCCTCCGCGCGCATGATGTGGCTGATCGCCATGAAGTGATCGTCTACCACGTTCGCGAGATGGTACGTCGGGAAGCCGTCCGATTTCAGCAGCACGAGGTCTTGCAACTGCGCGTTGTCGAACTCGATGTCGCCACGCAACAGGTCATGTACGACGGTTGTGCCCTCGCGCGGCATCTTGAAGCGCACGACGTGCTGTCCGCCGGCTTCCGCGTGGCGTTGGTCGCGCTCATCCGGCGATAGATTGCGGCAGTGGCGGTCATAGCCTAATGATTGCTTGTTCGCTTTTTGCTGCTCGCGCACCTGCGCCAGCCGTTCCGATGTGCAGTAACAGCGATACGCGAGATCGTGTTCCACGAGCCAATCGGCCCACTTGCGGTAGAGCGCCGTGCGTTCCGATTGGATGTACGGGCCGTACTCGCCGCCGACCTCTGGCCCTTCGTCCCAGTCCAGCCCCAGCCAGCGCAGTCCGTTCGTGATCAGGTCCAGCGCTTCGGGCACATAGCGGCTGCGGTCGGTATCTTCGATGCGCAGGATGAACGTTCCGCCGTGATGCCGGGCGAACAACCAGTTGAACAGCGCCGTGCGTACTCCGCCAATGTGCAGCGGCCCGGTGGGGCTGGGCGCAAAGCGCACGCGAACGGGGCGATCAGGTTGATCAGAACGATCCATAGTGTCTGTCACTTGCGTCTCCTTATCGACTCAGGCTCTGAGGTGCGGCAGCGCGCATTATAGCAGATATGCGGGGGCGGTTGAACGGGGAGTTGAGGCGGCGTGTGGGGCGTTCGTGTAAACCATTAAGGTTGGTTGACGGCGTACTCGCGATCATGATACAGTGGAAGTACACCAGCGTAGGTTGCTGGTCTGTATTCAGCAGTTGTATCCCATGAAAGGATCAAGGTATACACATTGACAACTGAATACACACTATGAGGCAGAATCTCACGACAGGATTCTGCCTCGCGTGTTGTCTGGCGGGAGTGGGCTACGTCCAGGTGGTGCGATACATGGCGTGCCACGCGACGTCCGTGTGTGGGAACAAGACGCGCGCCTCACCGGAGAGAATGCGCCGCGCGAGAAAGGCGTTTAGCCCTTCCACTGGCAGTGAGGTTAGCGCATCCAACCCCAGGAACGCGGCGGCATCGGCTTCCTTGCCGTCGGGCGTTGGATCGCCGGAGATGTAGTGCGCGAGATAGACCAGGTAGAGCATTGGTGCGCCCCGCCACATGATCGTCGTGACGCTGATCAGTCCTTCCAATGCGCACTCGACACTGGTTTCCTCACTTGTCTCGCGGATAGCGGCGGCGTCGGGCATTTCGCCCTGATCCACGAATCCAGTGGGGAACGTCCACAGGCCTGCGAATTCGCTGTGGGTGTCGTGTACAAACAAGAATTCATCGCCACGTCGAACGGCGGCGCTCACGGTGATGGGCATGGTGGGCGGGAAGGGCATGGGGGCCTCTTAAGCGGTGTTTTTAGGGCGAGAGGTGCGGAATTTTGCCACATAGCGATTACACTTCCCAATCCTCAAGGCGTAACACTTCAATGCGGCTGAACTCGCGTACATTGTGTGTAACTAAGATGAGGCTATGCACCAGGGCGATAGCCGCAATCATCATATCGTATGCGCTGATAGGCGTCCCCCGCCGTTCTAACGCTGCACGGATATGACCGTAACAATCGGCGGCTGCATCATCAAAGGGCAAACTTACAAACCGCCGCAGAAAGCGATCCTGCTTGGCACGAGAAATGGTAGGAGTTTGACTTTTGGCTGCGCCGTAGAACATTTCGGCTTTTGTGACAGTGCTGACTGCCATGTCTCTGTCGTTTTCCGCCAAGAACCTTTCACGTAATTTTGGGGCACGACCATTGATAAAACGAATGCAAGCATTTGTATCCAGTAGGTATTTCATGTGATTTCATCTCGCACATCGGGCGGCAGCGGGGCGGGGCGCTCAATGGGATCATCCGCGAGGCTGCCGTAAGTGGCGTTTACGAAATCTGCCCAATCTTCTTCCTCGGTGGTTGGCTGCACAGCAAACACAATCACTACATCGGCATCGACATTCGCTACGCCTACCGGCATTTCGAGTTTCAACAGGCCGTCAGCGCCAATACGTGTTTTTACTCTGATGGTTTCCATCGCCAGGACTCCGTTCCACTCACACAACGGTTCATAATCGATTCTACCGCAAAAATGTGTGATGCACACCGCCACATTTGCGACATGCACCCCTACACACACATCTTCATCTGTGCTACACTACGCCGCATTGCGAGCGTGATGCTGTGATCGCTCCATAGCGGAAAGGTACGTTTACCATGACCGATTCCAATCCCCCAACTACGGACCCGGCGGCCAACGCCGCACCGTCCCACTTCATTCACCAGGCGATTGAGGAACACAACCAGACCGGGCGCTTCGGCGGACAGGTGCATACGCGGTTCCCACCGGAGCCGAACGGCTATCTGCACATCGGCCACGCCAAAGCGATCCTGATCAACTATGGCACGGCGCAGAAGTATGGCGGTAAGTTCAACCTGCGTTTTGACGACACCAATCCCGCCAAAGAAGAGCAGGAATATATCGACGGCATCATCCGCGATATGACCTGGCTCGGCGTGGACTGGGAGGATCGTCTGTTTTATGCGTCCGACTACTTCGAGCAGTTGTATCAGTGGGCGGTGCAACTGATCAAGGCGGGCAAAGCCTACGTCGATCATCTGACGGCGGAGGAGATGCGCGAGTATCGTGGCACGTTGACCGAGCCGGGCAAAAACAGCCCGTATCGGGATCGCAGCGTGGAGGAGAATCTCGATCTGTTCGAGGAGATGCGCAACGGTGAGTTTGCCGAAGGCGAGTGTGTGCTGCGCGCCACGATCGATATGGCGTCACCGATCATCAATCTGCGTGACCCGGTGATGTATCGCATCATCCACGCCGAGCATCCGCGTACGGGCACGCAGTGGTGCATTTATCCGATGTACGACTGGGCGCATGGGCAGTCGGACTCAGTGGAGGGCATTACGCATTCGCTGTGTTCGCTGGAATTCGAGAATCACCGCCCGCTGTACGAGTGGTTTGTCGAGAATCTGGGCATCTACGCGCCGCAGCAGATCGAGTTCGCGCGGCTATTCATGACTTTTACCATGATGAGCAAGCGTAAACTACTGCAACTGGTCAATGAGGGTATTGTCACGGGGTGGGACGATCCGCGTATGCCGACGCTGGCGGCGCTGCGGCGGCGTGGGGTTACGCCGGAAGCAATCCGCGCGTTCGCTGAGGGTGTCGGCGTGGCGAGGGCGAACAGCATGGCCGAGATCGAATTGCTGGAGCATCACATTCGTCAGGACTTGAACCGCCGCGCACTGCGTCGCATGGCTGTGTTGAATCCACTGAAAGTCGTGATCGAGAACTATCCCGACGATCAGGTCGAGGAAATGGACGCGGTGAATAATCCCGAAGATGCCAGCGCCGGAAAGCGCAAAGTGCCGTTCTCGAAGGTACTCTACATCGAGCGCGAAGACTTCATGGAAGACCCGCCCAAGAAGTTCTACCGGCTCTCACCGGGGCGCGAGGTGCGGCTGCGCTATGCGTACTTCATCACTTGCACGGATGTGATCAAGGACGACGACGGCCACGTGATCGAACTGCGCGCGACGTATGACCCCGCTACGAAGGGCGGCGACGCGCCTGATGGTCGCAAGGTCAAGGCCACGTTGCACTGGGTATCGGCGGCACACGCGGTCGAGGCGGAAGTGCGGCTCTACGATCACCTGTTCACGATTGAGAATCCGAGCGAACCGCCGGAGGGCCGTCCTTTCACCGAGTTCCTGAATCCTGACTCGTTGATCGTGTTGCAGGGCTGCAAGCTGGAACCGGCGCTCGCGGAAGCTGAACCGGGCGATCTGATCCAGTTTGAGCGCAAGGGCTACTTCACGCCGGACCTGGATACCACACCAGGGCATCCGGTCTTCAACCGCACGGTAACGCTGCGCGACTCCTGGGCGAAGATTCAGAAAAAGCGCCAGGGTAAGGGCAAGTAGGCTCTACAACAAGTTGAAATATTGCTCAGGGGCGATCATCGCGGTAGGACTACAGAATAGCGTGATTGGTGCATGTTAGCCCCTATTCCCCCCAGCCCCCCTTTCCCCGCAGGCGGAGAAAGAGGGGAGCAAGCACGCCGTTAAGCCCCTCTCCGCTTGCGGGGAGGGGGCGCGAACAAGTTCGCGTTGGGGGAGGGGCAAACTCGCGATCACGCTATTCTGCGGTGCTACCATCATCGTGATCGCCCCTGGTTGTTGTAACACTCCTGTGTGATAATGGTCATTATAGTTCAACCGTGTTTGATTTATTTGGGTCATTGGTATTGCACACAGGAGAAACCCCCGTGAGTTTGTCGCATCTTTTAGCACTGTGTCGCCTGGTTGTAGGGTTGGCTTTTGCGATTTCCTTCTACCGCAAGGCGCGCGAGTTCGAGGAATTTCAATATAGTCTGGATGGGTTCCAACTCGTACCCCCATCCTTATTGCGTCCGTTTGCCTATCTGATTCTGACCGCCGAGGCCGTCTTGATGGGTTTGCTCGTGGCCGGTGGCGCTTGGTTAATGGTTGCTTTCCCTTTCGCGATACTGATGCTGGCTGTGTTTAGCACGGCGATGCTTTCTGTGATCGTACGCCAAATCGAAAACCCGTGCAGTTGCTTTGGCGCTACTGATAACCTGATCTCTGGGTACGATTTGCTGCGCAACAGTGGGTTCATTCTGCTGGCTGTCGCTGGTTGGACTACTGCCGGACAGTCGCAGGCGCTGCCGGTATCCGTGTGGCTGCTGATTGGCGCGGCGGCGCTCGGCCTTGTGCTGTTGTGGATTCGGATGCGGGAGGTGCTGCATTTCGTCGCGCACGATGTGAGTACGTTTCAGAAAACTGGCAGGCGCAGCCCGCGTATACACGCTAAACAGTGATATTGCGGGACTTGTGAACGAAGATTCAGAAGCAGTGGGGCAAAGGTAAGTAAGTTCCGAAAAAGCTAGAATCACTACAGGGGCGATCACCGTGATTGCCCCTGTGGTGTTGGTGAGGTGAACGGGTCCACGAACAACTTGTCAGGTGCATCGTTTGTCATTTGCCCCTCCCCTAAAT
>CBEVZO010000183.1:0-6775 GCA_965554365.1 uncultured Anaerolineae bacterium | reverse complement strand
CCAAGCCTTGCGACTTTAGCCGGGTTTGCTTATAATCACCGCTTGCAAGTAATCATATTGTAACCAAACCACACCCGTATACCTAGCGCTGCACAGGGTAGGACATTGCTTCAGCTTCAAACGACGACCGAACAATACTGGACCGAGCAGTTTCAAATCACAGATGAGGATATCGAGTATATCTTCAATGTGTTTCTTGAAACTGAAACGCCGCTCACCAGCCAGGAACTCGCCAAACGGCTCATTCAAGCACGACTCGAACAGGAAGTGCAAACGTTCCGTCGCCAGATCGAGCGCGGGGACATCTTCCAACCACAAAACACCTACACAGTGGGGCAGAATCTGGTCTTCCCAGCCCTAAATTACCGTACAGGTGAAGTCGTGGACGAGCGTCCGGGCAACAACCCGGAACATGGCGTGTTCACCGTGATTCAGGTGACCTTTGATGATGGCGCACAACACGAGTTCGCCAGCGGGCTGCAAACACCGCACGCCCTGACCATCGCAGACGACACCGCACTCGATGCGCCCACTACCCCCAAAGACATTGACCGGCTGATGCGCGAATATGGTGACGACATCGTGTATCTGGTCGAGGAACGGCTCCGTCAAGAACCAGATGCTGTTTATTTTGCTGGACGCTGGTTCTTGCAATCACTGCTTGCGGAAGTCGGGGTCGCACATTTACACCTGACCGAAGCGGTGTTGGTGATGCACGAAGGCGGCCCGCTCAACACGCAGGCAATCATCACCGAGATTGATATGCCACAAGAAGTCAATCCGCACTTGCAGGTCTTTTCGTTGGACCACGCCTTGTTTAACGACAAGCGTTTTGACGAAGTTGGCCCCGCAGGTGAGGTGCTCTGGTATCTGCATGACCTGGAACCGCCCGAAGTCACCATAATTCCAGACCATCTGAAATATACGCCGATTGACTATAACTGGCAGTTGTTGTCCGATGAACTTGCCGCATTGGAGCGTGAGATCGACGACGAACTCTCCTCGCTGCGTTCACCGGCATCGCCCACCGAAGCCATCACATTCAGCCTGAACTACCCACACCGGCGCACCGGCACGCTGCCGCTAAGTTCACGTCTGCGCCACCTGTTCCCCACCGCGTACGAAGCACCACGCGTGCTGATGACCCTGGTGGACGGGCAAACGAATGAAGAAATGATCGGGTGGGTGGTGCGCGAACACCACTATGTCTATGGGTTGGCCGAGTTCTATCGCCGTCACCAATTGCCTATCGGAACCTATATCACCGTCAAGCGCACTGACGATCCATCTCGCATCATCATCGATTACTATGCTCATCGCCCGCGCTCCGAATGGATCCGGCTAGCCGCACCACAGGACAGTCAGCGTCTCAGCTTTGAGAATCACAAACGCTCCATCGGTGCAGATTATGACGATTTAATGGTGCTGGGCGCAGATGATCTAACGGCACTGGATGCCCTATGGATTTCAGCCGACGCGAAAACACCAACCCTGACCGACACCATGCGTCACTTGCTAGGCGAGCTTGCACGACTAACACCACAGCGTACTGTACACGCCAAAACGCTGTACAGTGCTGTCAACGCTCTTCGTCGTTGCCCGCCCGGCCCTATTTTCGCCACACTGGTCGCCCGACCCGAGTTTGAACACGTCGGCGGTCCATACTGGCGGCTTGCATAACGCTTACGACTAAGTTAGGAAGTCATCCGTGACCTCACCATCCGGCAGAGAAATCAATCATCGTGTCAAGTCGACGCTTGAAACACAGTTCCACATCGATTATGAGTGGTGGGATCGCGAAGGTCGGGAACTGCGCGTCTATTTGCTCAGCCATCTGACCCCCGAACAACGCGGATTATTCGCCGGGCAAACAGATGCCTCAGCCGAAAACATCGACTGGGTCGATCCTGTGACCGCCGAAGTTCGCAAGATCGATCCGCTGCAACGCGCACTACATGAAGCCAGCCAAGGGGAAGACTTCATCACGCCGCGCACATCTCTGGTAGACGCTGTGTTCCGGGTGTTTCTAGCAAACGACAACACCCCCCTCACCCCGATTGAACTAGGAGAGCGTATCGGACGCCCCCCCATGACCATCTTGCGCACTCTGGCGGGTAGGAATGTCTACAAGGGTATCCGGCCCATCATGACCGGGTAAACCAGAGCCAGAGCAAAATTGCTGCTTGACAGCAGTCGCAGCAGTTCTTACAATGACGGCAGCTTGCCCCTGTAGCTCAGTGGACAGAGCAACTGCCTTCTAAGCAGCAGGCCGGGGGTTCGAGTCCCTCCAGGGGCGCAGACACAAAAAACCCGCTTACTCAAGCGGGTTTTTGATTCATACAATCAACGCTGTGCGTTACGACATGATAGTCGCGTAGAGTTCTTGTGTCTCAGTTTCTGGGGTCAGCCCCTCCCCACTCAACTGCTCCACGAGCTTCTGATAATGAGCTGCCGCTTCGCTGCGCCGGCCTAGCCGCGCATAAAGCTGCATAATCTGGCGGTGAATTGGCTCGTAACGGTCGTTTTCTCCCACTGCCTTTTGCAACAGTTGCAGCGCGTGTTCCTCACGCCCTTCATCAAGGCGAATCTGCGCCATCGCACTCAACGCTTCCAGATACCCCTTCTGGTAATCCGCGCGGCGCTCAACGATCCACTTATCGTTGTGACCTTGCAGGAATGGGCCGCGATACAAATCAATAGCTTCCTGCCACACCGCCGCTTTGTCTTCCGTCTCCGGTGAGCGCCCACGAACCAACGCGCCCACGAACGTCATGATGTCGAAAAAGATCGACACTTGAGGATTGACACGGTAATAACCGCCGTCATGCACCAACACGTCAAAATCTAGCGCCTTGTGCAAACGCCGCTTGGTCACATGGAAGACATTGACCGCCTGATCGTTTTCCAGGTCCGGCCAGAACGCCTGACAAATCTCAGAGCGTGTCACTACCGGGCGATCCAGCGCGAAGAAGAACAGCAGACGGGGCAGGTGTCCTTCCCACGTAGAGATCGACGTTTCATTGAGCAACACGTACCCTGGCCCCAGAGCAAATACTTCCAGACGATTCGCGCCAGTATCGCGCATACCATAAAAATCGCTGGCAACCAGTTGATCGTCGTGGAGAATTACCGCTTTGCGCTGTGCGATCAACGACACCCAGGGCAAACGCGGCAGAGTGCGGCTGTTGATCAACAGCTGGCAATGCTGAGGCAGACGCAGAATCACCTGCTCCACAAAAGCCTGGATGCCATCTGCGCTGTCAGTGCGATCATACTCATCCAGAATCAACAAAAACGGCTCGTCACTCAATTCATACAAGTCAACGATGAATGCATCCAATGCAGCCTCAAAATCCAACTCGTCTTCAGTTTCGAGTTGAATTTGATTCAAATGGCGACCAAACGTAGGGTGCTGATTCGCCAGATCGTGCATGATACCTGACAAAAACGAACGCACGTTGACATCATCCGGCCCCATCGCATAGAAAAACACGCGTGTATCCGGATCATTCATCAATTGCGCTACCAACACAGAACGATAACGGCTGGCCGGATGCAACAACACCACACTGGCATTCTCAGCACGCCCCTTAAAAGCCTCATATGCAGCTTTGATCAAAGCATTCAGTTCCATCGGCGTTCCCTTATAGATGCTCCTGTAAAGATATCCTTAGTATAATCAACCCGTCCCGCTAAGGCAAGCACTAAGGCCATCGTATCTTAAACTTACGCGTGTTTCACGTTTTTAACTTCCAAAAACCATACGTAAAACTATGCCGCCCCCAATCATTCCGGCACTAAAGCGCGTCTAATTACCGAATCAGATATTGTGACCTGGTTAATTCTGTGGTAATTTGTCTATAGAATTTCTCAACTAATTTAGCTGTATAATCGACCTGTCAACCTGTCATTCTCATCAATAAGTGAGCTAGTTTGATGTATAAAACAGCGCGAAATCTAACAGTGCTTGGCGTAGTCCTGGGTATCAGCGCAGCCGTCGGTTGGCTGTTGCTCCGTGAGAGCAAACGCGAAAAAACACCAGCCACGATGACCGTTTCATCTCAGCACCGCAACGAAGCTGAGCAGATGCCCAAGATTGTGTTGCCGCTTGAGCCGCTCGATGACGATTCTTCCGCCGTCGAAGCAACAGGTGCAGAGCTAGACACGGACAGCGTAACCCCGGACGATCTCACACAGATCAACGACATCGGGCCGCGCTTCGCAGAAGCGCTAGGCGCAATCGGCATCACAAGCTTTAAGCAGCTTGCCGCCCAAACACCCGATGCCCTGGCGGAAAAACTAACGCCGCATGTGACCGTCCGTGCGCAGCGCATCCGCGACAAAGATTGGATCGGCCAAGCAGCACAATTGACCCAACAATAGTGACATATACTATGAGTACTCTCGTACCGACTGACATCACGCTTGACCAAAGCAAAGGTATCTTGACGATATCCTGGTCAGACGGCCAAGTCTGCGACTACCCTGTGGGTCCCCTGCGGATGGCGTGCCCCTGCGCGGAGTGTCGCGGAGGACATGAAAAAATGGGGCGCGAATATGATCCCCGCAGTCTGGTCGATCTGGTTCCAGCACACGATTTTCAGGTTCAACAGATTGAACTTGTAGGACATTACGCTCTGCAAATCTCCTGGAATGATGGGCACAATGCCGGTATCTACACCTGGGACTACCTGCACCGTCTATGCCCCAGAGAGGACACAGATGCTTGATCACGCCACAGGGCAAAACCCGCTGTCGTTAGCCGAACTGCATCACCGGCGCATGGAAGCTATGCGCCTCTTTGAAAAATGCTTGACCAGCGGTGATGAAGCTGAGTTAGTCAAGTTCATTGAGCAGCAGCTCGCCCTGAAACCCCCACAGCTGCACCTGCTCCAAGAAATCGGTGATGATCTTCACCTACGACTGCTGTCGCTACGCGAGCATCACTTTGATGTACGTGATCGCGTTGTCGCAACCCTGGTCGAAAGTTACGAGGTGGACATCACACCTCTCGCCCCCGCAAACCAACTGGAACGCTATCACGAACTGAGTGTTGACGCCGTTGTTGAATTCATCGCACAGCACATCACCGATCTGGCTCCCGATGAACTACTCATGCTGCGCAAAATGGTGGAAGTGTCCCTGGAAATGGCACAACAACTCCACGACGATATCACCATCACGCAGCAACTACACACTATGGTCATCGACTGGTTGAAAGCCATGAGTTCGACAATCATGCGCCAACAGTGGCCCAAGCACGACACAACCGGCAAATCAGGCGGCCCCATCCAACATTGATGACACACAACCCTACCCCACAAACCAGCCGGCGCGAAGTCTCTGCGGCGGCTTAACTTTTTCATCCGTTCAACCGATTTCGAGGACTAGCAATGACAGCAGCTTACACCCCCTATCTTCACGAAATCCTGATCGACAGTGCCACGCTACAAGCTCGCATCCGTGAGCTAGGCGAGCAAATCAGTGCAGACTATGCCGACAAAAAGAATCTCCTACTCGTCTGCGTGCTGAAGGGCGGGGTGATGTTCCTCACCGATCTTATGCGTCACGTGAGCGCACCGCACGCTATCGACTTCATGGCAATCTCCAGCTATGGCGGCGGCGTGCGCGAGTCAACGGGACGCGTGCGGATCGACATGGACTTGCGTCAGGACATCGCCGATAAGCACCTGTTGATTGTGGAAGACATCATCGACAGCGGACACACGCTGCGCTACATTCTAAGCGTACTCGCCACGCGCCAACCCGCCAGTGTCCGCGTCTGCACACTCTTGAGCAAGCCCAGCCGCCGCGAAGTACCCATCGACGTCGATTATATCGGCTTCGAAATTCCCGATAAGTTCGTGTTCGGATACGGACTAGACCTTGACGAGGTATTTCGCAATCTGCCATTTATCGGCGTGGCAAAAGCAGGGATGCAGTTTAACAGCTAGCATCCCACACGGAGATGCGCCCCATGCACAATCCAATGACGCCACGCCGTCCCTTACACTGGCATCCCAGCATCGACGTGCTGCGCGCGGCCATACCACCCGACGAGACGGCGTATCTTGTGGGCGGAGCCGTGCGCGATGCCTATCTACACCGCCTGCTGCACGATATCGACCTCGCCACACCCGGCGACGGTCGCCCATTGGCACGCCACATCGCCAACACCTTCAAGGGCGCATACTATAGCCTGGATCGTGAACGCGGCGTGGGACGCGCACTTATTCCCTGGGAAACACAACAACTTACAATCGATGTCGCTCAGTTTCGCGGTCCCAATCTACTCACCGATCTACAACTGCGCGATTTTACGCTCAATGCAATGGCCGTTGACCTCACTGGCGATCTGCAAGCCGTGATCGATCCACTGGGCGGACTGAACGATCTGGATGCCAAACGACTGCGGCAGTGCAGCCCTGACGCTATCGCCAACGACCCTATTCGAGCATTACGCGCCGTGCGCGCCAGCGTCACCTTCAAACTCATGATTGAGGCACACACGCGCGAAAGCATCAGAACACACGCGGAAACGCTCACCACCACCTCACCAGAACGCATCCGTGATGAGTTTTTTCAGATACTGAACGGCGCACGTCCGGCGTCAGCACTTGTCGCATTACATCACCTGGGATTACTCGCGCAGATCGTCCCCGCTACCCGCGCTATGCCCGGCGTGACACAATCCCCACCCCACCAATTCGACGTGTGGGAACACACCCTAAAAACCGTTGCGCAACTCGACGTAGTACTGCACCTGATTGCCCCC
>CBEVZO010000182.1:0-6777 GCA_965554365.1 uncultured Anaerolineae bacterium | reverse complement strand
GGTGCGTATGGCGCGCTGGACAGCATTGGGCTTTAGCTTATTCGTGATGGTGCTGACCATCGGCTTGTTCTACAGCGTCCAGAGTGACCCGCTGGGTCCCGGCGAATGGGCGTATGAGACACAGACCGAATGGTTCCCGCAGCTTAACGCGACGTGGCATGTCGGCGTCGATGGGCTGAGCGCGGTGATGATCCTGCTGACGGGTATCTTGGTCCCGCTGGCGATCCTGATCGCGTTTGAGTCCGACGAGCGTGTCCACGAATATATGGCGCTGTTCCTGTTTTTGCAAACGGGGCTGATCGGCGTGTTCGTGGCGCTGGACATGATGATCTTTTTCGTCTTCTGGGAGATCGGGCTGGTCCCGATGTATTTCTTGATCTTCCTGTGGGGCGGCAAGAACCGGCGCTACGCGGCGAATAAGTTTTTCCTGTACACGATGGCCGGGTCGTTGGGCCTGCTGCTCGCCGCGCAGTTGATCGGGCACACCGTCGGCAGTTTCGACATTCCCGTGATGCTGGCAGAGTGGCCGGGGTTCAACGGCACAGATGGCGAGATGTTCGGCATCGACATCCAGTTCATTAAGTATTGGGCGCTGCTGGGGTTCGCGATTGCGTTCCTGATCAAGATTCCCGCATGGCCGTTCCATACGTGGCTGCCCGACGCGCACACCGAAGCCCCCACCGGCGGCTCGATGCTGCTGGCGGGCGTGCTGCTTAAGCTGGGCGCGTATGGCTTCCTGCGGCTGGCGATACCCTTGTTCCCGGATGCGTGGATCGTGCAACGCACCCCGTTTAGCCCGATCAGCTTCAGCCTGGTAGATATCCTGGGCTTCCTGGCGGTGATGGGCATCGTGATGGGCGCGATTGCGGCGTGGGGTCAAAACGACTTCAAGCGGTTGGTGGCGTATTCATCGGTCAACCACATGGGCTTTGTAGTGCTTGGTCTGGCGGTCGCCGCGTATATGTACGGCGTGACCTGGGCGGAGAACGAGCAGCGTTACCAGTTGATCGCGGGCGTCGTCGGCGTTGAGGGCTATGAGGAGATGAACGATACTCAGGCCCGGCCCGCAGTCGAGGAGCAGTATCACTACGGCCCGCAGGAGCGTGAAGAAGACCGGCAGGACGCACGCACGGCGCTCAACGGCGCGGTGATGCAGATGTTTAATCACGGTCTGAGCAGCGCGGGTATGTTCTTGCTCGCGGGGGCGTTGTATCACAAAGCGCACACGCGTGATCTGAGGCGGTTTGGCGGCTTGTGGGATATCATCCCCGTGTACGGCGGTTTGCTGATTTTCGTCAGTATGGCGAGTCTCGGCTTGCCGGGGCTAAACGGCTTTGTGGGCGAGTTCCTGGTCGTCGCGGGGTCGTTCAAGATATATCCCGAATACACGTTGTTGAGTATGCTCGGTTTGCTCGTCACCGGCATCTACATCCTCAAGGGGATTCAGCAGTTGCTGCACGGGCCGTATAACGAGGAATGGGCGGAGTATCACGCGAACGAACACTCGTTGGAGATTGAACTCCGCGAGGTGGTGGCGTTGGCTCCGTTGGTTGTGCTGATGCTGGTCACGGGTTTGTATCCCAACTGGATTATGGACGTGATCAACAGCGGCGTAGTGAATTGGTTCCTGGGGGCGTAGTACACCTCACCCCCAACGTGACCGCAGGTCACGCGCCCCCTCTCCCGTCAAGCCGGAGAGGGGGAGAAGACGCGCGGGTATCCCCGCGATGACAAGGGAAGCGGCGCGGAACGATGAACGACGACGCAGCACAGGTGCAAATCGACCTCCCGATGGAGGCCATCGCGGCGTTTTGCCGGAAATGGCAACTCGTTGAGTTTGCACTGTTCGGCTCGGTGCTGCGCCCGGATTTCAACCCGGAGAGTGACATCGATGTGTTGGTGACGTATGGGCCGGATGCTGCGCAGACGCTCGACAATCTGTTGGCGATGGCGGATGAATTAGAAGCGTTGTTTGAGCGCGAAGTCGATTTGCTAGATCGCCATACAGTAGAGCGCAGCCGGAATTACCTGCGGCGGCGGGCGATTTTAGGCTCAACCAGGACCATCTATGCCGCGTAACACCGTGTATTTGCTCGATATGTTGAATGCAGCACATCGTGCGTTGGACCATGTGTCTGGATTTGATCAGGCTGCATTTGAACAAGATGCGCTACGACAAGATGCCGTGTTTCACTGCCTGGTCATTATTGGCGAAGCAACCCGGCGTATCTCAGAGGATTTTCGTACAGCGCATCCAGAAATCACATGGCACGGTATGCAAGGGTTACGTAACCGGCTGGTACATGAATACGATGAAGTCAATCTAGCTATCGTCTGGAATGTGCTTCAGACACATCTCCCGGCGTTGATTGAGCTAATTACACCACTTGTTCCGTCTGAATCGGAATCAGATCAAGACCAAGAGAATCATGAAAATCAAGAAACTTCGGACTAAGCCTTTAAACACTCCTAAACCACGTAGGAGGATCGTGCATGGAAACGTTTAGTGGTATTTTGACGGGCATCGTGATCGCACCGATCATCGGCGCGATTGTGATCCTGCTCTTGAACAAAGAATCCAAGGAGCAGGCGCGCATCATCGCCGCGACCACGATGGGAGTCGTCTTGTTGATGGCGCTCTTTGTGTTCTTCGGCTACGACACCGACGCCGCCAACGCCCGCGCCGAGGAGTATGCGGCGTACGAGACCGCTGTCAACGACGCCGAGGAGTCCGGGGGCGAGATTGCCGTCGCGGACCTGGTCGACCCCTACTTTGCCTTTGAAGACAAGGTGTGGTGGGTCGAAGACCTGGGTATCTCGTGGCATCTCGGTGTGGACGGTATCAGCGCGCCGATGGTGCTGCTGGCCTCGCTCGCCGGGTTCGCGGGGGTGCTGATCTCCTGGGGCATCGACGACCGCACGCGGGAGTTTATGGCGTTCTTCCTGCTGCTGGTGGCGGGGGTACTCGGCGTCTTCGTGGCGGTGGACTTGTTCGTGTTGTTCTTCTTCTACGAGCTTGCCATCTTCCCGATGTACTTCCTGATCGTCATCTGGGGCTGGGCCAAGACGCGCCAATACAGTGCGATGAAGCTGACGCTCTACATCTTGATTGGCTCGGTACTGGCGATGATCGGCATCCTGGTGCTGTACTTCAAAGCCGGGCCGGTGCTGATGGACGCGGGAATCACGGAGCATTACAGCTTCGACTTTGTGGACCTGCACAAAGCCGCACAGCTGGGCGTCTTCGATCAGGAATTTTCCGGCGTGTGGAAGGGTGCAACAACCGCGCAAATCTGGTTCCCGGTGGTCTTCATCGGGTTCGGGGTGCTGGCGGGCGTGTGGCCGTTTCACAACTGGTCACCGGATGGACACGTTGCAGCGCCCACCGCTGTCTCGATGATCCACGCCGGGGTGCTGATGAAGTTGGGTGCGTTTGCCGCGTTGCGCGCGGGGGTACAGTTGATGCCCTCTGGCGCGAAGGTGCATCTGCCCTGGATCATCTTCCTGACGTTGATCAACGTCGTGTACGGTGCGCTGATTGCGATGCGCCAGCGTGACTTCAAATACGTCATCGGCTTTAGCTCGGTCAGCCACATGGGGCTGGTGAGCATGGGCTTTGCGACGATGAATATCACGGGTATGACCGGCGCGGGGCTGCAAATGTTCTCGCACGGCATCATGACGGCGCTTTTCTTCGCCTGCGTGGGGATGGTCTACGACCGGGCACACACGCGCGACATCCCCAGTTTGGGCGGGTTTGTCACCAAACTTCCCCTGGTGGCGCTGGCGTTTATCGTCGGCGGCTTCGTGAGCATGGGTATGCCGGGTCTCAGCGGGTTTGTGGCGGAGTTCCCGATCTTCGTCGGGCTGTGGGACCAACCGAACTTTAGCCCGCCCGACGGCTTCCTGTTCTCGACCTTCAACTATTACCCGATCATCGCCATTTTTGCGGTGCTGGGTATCGTGATCACGGCGGCGTATGTGCTGCGTGTGGTGGGGCAGGTATTCTTCGGGGAATTTAACGAAAAGCTGTATCCCGATGTCCCGCCGATCAAAATCTATGACAAGGTGGCGTTGCTGCTGCTGCTGTTCTGGATGATCGCACTTGGCGTTTATCCTCGGCTGATGGCCCCGATGATCGAATCGGGCATGAAGCCGATTGTGTCGATACTGGGAGGCTAAGTTGACATTCTCAACCGACGCCCAGGCGAGCGTAATCGCTATCCTTCCTGAACTTCTGATGACGGCACTCGCCGTCGCCGTGCTGGCGCTGGACCTCGTATGGGGCAAGCGGCAGCGGCAGGAACTCGGCTATCTGGCCGGGTTTGGCCTGCTGGCGATTGCGGGGATCGTGTGGTTTTTTGGTACACCGCAAAACGGCGGGTTGGAAGATCAACTGCTGCTCGGCGGCATGATCCGCCACGATGAACTGGCGCGCATTTTCCGCGTGATGGTCATCGTCGCGGGCGGGCTGAGTTGCCTGATCACGATGGGGGTTACCTCGCTGAAACTGCGCGGCGATTTCTACGCGATCCTGATCGTCTCGGTGATCGGCGCGAGCTTGACGGCGGCGGCCTCCGACCTGATCATGATCTTCCTGGCGCTCGAAACCCTGTCGATCACGCTGTACATGCTGGCGGGTTATCTCCGCGACACCGACCAGAGCGCCGAGGCGGGTTTGAAATACTTCCTCTTTGGTGCGTTTGCGTCGGCGTTCACGTTGTACGGCCTGTCGTTGGTCTACGGCCTGAACGGATCAACCAACATCTACATTCTCGGCGGCAAGATCGCCACTGGCGCGCTGAACGATCCGGCGGTGGTGGTATCACTGCTGCTGGTGTCGGTCGGCTTCGCGTTTAAGATTAGCGCGGTCCCGTTCCACTTCTGGACACCAGATGTGTATCAGGGTGCGCCCACGCCGATCACGGCACTGCTGAGTACTGCAAGCAAGGCCGCGAGCTTCGCGCTGCTGATGCGCTTCATGCTGGCGGTGTTCCCCCCGGAAAATCTGCTCGACGCCAGCGCGCTCGGCGTTGTGCCGAAAGATTTCAGTTGGATGTGGGTGCAGTTGGCGGGCGTGTTGTCGGTCGTCTCGATGACGCTCGGTAACTTGCTGGCGCTGTGGCAGCGTAACCTCAAGCGTATGCTGGCCTACTCGACGATTGCGCACGCGGGCTACATTCTGATGGGCGTGGCAGCCATCGCGACCGACAACAGCGGTGATGGCGTGGCGGCAGTCGCGTTCTACATGTTCATCTACGTGCTGACCAACATCCTCGCCTTCACGGTGCTGATCATCTTCAGCAACGCCAGCGGCAGCGAGGAAATCAGCGACCTGGCAGGCTTGAGCCGTCGTGCGCCCTGGTTGGCGCTGGCGATGACGATTGCGCTGCTGAGCCTGGGTGGAATTCCCCCGGCGGCGGGCTTCGTGGGCAAGTTCCTGCTGTTCCGCGCCGCAGTCGATGCGGGCCTCGAATGGCTGGCGA
Organism: uncultured Anaerolineae bacterium; assembly: GCA_965554365.1. Lineage (GTDB taxonomy): Bacteria > Chloroflexota > Anaerolineae > Aggregatilineales > Aggregatilineaceae > CAYRNY01. The sequence continues at coordinate 1,291 of CBEVZO010000182.1, read as the reverse complement.
TCATCGGCATTATCAACGCGATCATCAGCCTGTACTACTACCTGATGATCGTCAAGGTGATGTACGTGGACCGCAGCGACACCGAAGACGAACCGCTGCCGGTCAGCCCCCCGTACTCGTGGGCGCTGGTGATCAGCACGGCGGGTGTGCTGCTGTTCGGTACGATCCTCGTCAGTCCGCTGCTGGACTGGGCAACTGAGGCGGCGCGAGCACTCTACGTGGTCGTGACGTTGTAGCTGCGTTTGCGCGCGGAAAATGAATGCTATTGCAGGGGCGTGTCCATGTGGATGCGCCCTTGTTTTACCTCACCCCTAAATCCCCTCGCCACACGCGGAGAGGGGACTTGACGGCGCACAATCCAGAATGCTCGATCAAAACAAACGGGCATGCGATCTCACCAATCGCGCGCTCGTTTTTGTGTGTACGCCGGGGCGGAAAATTGCCCTTGACACCCCACCACGCGCCTGCTACAATCCGCACATATTGAATGAACGTTCAATCGAATGCGAGACGCATGAGCGACAAACAGGATGCGATCCTCAACGCCACACTGGCACTCGTCTCGGAGCATGGTTTTCATGGCACGTCGATGTCCATGATCGCCAAAGCCGCCGGGGTCAGCGCGGGAATCATCTACCACTACTTCGAGAACAAAGACGCGCTGATGCTCGCGCTCTACGGGCGGATCAAGCGCCGGTTGGGGCGTGCGATTGTCGCCGGGTTTGCCGGCGACATGCCGCTGCGTGATGGATTCCGGCAAATTCTGCTGACGTTTCTGAATTTCTACATGCAGCGCCCGCACGAAGCCGCATTTGTGGAGCAGTTCAGCAACTCGCCGTATATGACGCCGCATCTCGAAGCGGAGTTCATGGACGACTATGCCCCGGTGCTGGCGCTGATCGAGCGCGCGATCCGTGAAGGTGTGCTGAAGCAGATGCCGTTCGAGATGATCGCTATTTTCACGTCCGATGTCGCGATGGCGCTGGCGAAGAAGCATATCGCCGGGGAGTTGGTACTCGACGACGCGTTGAAGGAACTCGCGGTAAAGGCGTGCTGGGATGCGCTGAAGGCGTAGGGCGTGCGTTCTCTTTTTTTGTCGCGCGCATTGAATGAACGTTCAATCTATTGTACCCACAAGCACAAACGCAATCAAGTAATCACACATCGTCAAACTGACCAATACTGAGGAGCAACACCACATGGCTAAGACACACTGGACCACCAACGACATGCCCAATCAGACCGGCAAGGTCGCCGTCGTCACCGGCGCGAACAGCGGCATCGGTTTCGA
>CBEVZO010000181.1:0-6778 GCA_965554365.1 uncultured Anaerolineae bacterium | reverse complement strand
GGCGCTGCACCGCGCCCTGCTCGAAGCCGACCGCATCTCCCACGCACTCGACACAGCGCAGGAAGTCGTCGATCAGTTCACGCCCCACTCTAACGCCGACTTGCAGCACATCGGCTATGCGCAGGCCATGCACGCCCGCACCCAACAAGCCGCCAAACGCCCCATCCGCGCGCTGCAATCGCTTATGGAATGGTCGCGCGCGCTGATCACCCGCAGCCCTGAAGTATGGACCGATGACCGTCCGGCGCTGCATGTGCTGTTGCTCGGACTGGCGGTGCGCTCGCTGCTGGCGGAAAACCGTCCCGCGCTGGCGCTGCCCCTGGCGGAATGCGCCGTGCCCCTCGCCGCCCGGCACTTCACCGACGAGCCTGCCGCCTGGGCCGCGATCCGTGATCTGGGCGCAGTCTACATGGCGCAGGACCGCCCTGAAGAAGCGATCATCACGCTCGAACCGCTGCTCAACGCCGATCTGCGCGATCAGCCGGAACAAGCCGCGAGTGTGGCGCACGCCTACGCGCTGACCGGGCACGCCTACCGCCAGATCGACGACGCGGAGAATGCGCTTGCCCACCTGCGGCTGGCGTTTGACTATGAGCCGGACAGGCATCTCAAGAGCCTGCAGCAAGAGCAGATCGCCGCCATTCACCTGGATATCGGGGAGCCGGAAACCGCCGTCGATTGCCTCACGGAGGCGCTGCCGTTGGTAGATCGCGCTGTACACCCTGACGTAGCCGCGCGCACACTCACCACATTGGCGCACACACTCGGCGGGCTGAACCGCTACGCCGAAGCGATTGGCGTGTATGAGGACGCGCTCGGCGCGCTGCGTGACGTAGACGGCGTTGATCCGTCGCACACCGCCGACGTGCTACGCTCGCTAGGACAAACACACGAAGCGCAAGGCCAACGTCCCGAAGCGGCGCAAGCCTACCGCCGCGCGCTGAACATCCTCGAACGCCATCCCGACGCCAGCCCCCGCCAACAGCGCGATATCCTGCACCAGTTGGCGCGTGTATCAGCGGCACTCGGTGACGGAACCGCCGTATCACTATATGAGCAAGTGCGCGATCTGACGCGCGAATGGGGCGATGACGGCGAACTCGGCGAGGTGCTATGCGAACTGGCCGATGTGCATCGTGACGCTGAACACTATCCTCTGGCGATCCAGCATTATCAAGCCGCGTTGGAGTGTCATCCCGCGCCGCCCTTCATGCGCGAACGCATCAACACGCTGCGCAACATGGGTCGCGCTTATGCGCAGATGGAACGCTACGAGGATGCACGCGAGGTCTGGACCGAGGCGCTCGCGCTCTCCAACGACCTCCCGGAACGCTCACCCGTCGAGATTGGACTGACGCATCACGCCATCGCCGAAGCGTACCGCAGCCAGGGCCATTACGATGACGCGGAACGCTCGTACCACGAGGCACTAAATCACCACCCGCCCAGGTCCGTCACCCGCGCCGCGACACTGCGCGCATTGGGACAGGCGCTCCACGCTGCCGGACACCCCGCCGACGCGCTTGATCCGCTGCAAGAGGCGCTCGATATCGAAAAGGCGCAGCCGCAGCAAGCTAACGCACAGTTGGTGGAGACGCTGCAACTGCTCGCCGCCACGCACGAGGATGCCGGTCACGCCACCGACGCGGTGACACGGCATCACGAGGCGCTGGTGTATATGGACCGCACCTTGCAGCCAATTGCCTATGCCGGCACGCTGCGCACATTGGGCCAACTCTATCGCGACGCCGGACGTTATGCCGATGCGCATCAAGCGTATGAGGACGCGCTGGCGATTGAAACTGATCACGTCCCGCGCAGCGATGATCGTGTGAGTACCACGCTACAAGCCATCGCCGACACCTGGCGCGCGCAGGGCAACCTGGAAAAAGCCGCTACGTTCTACCAGCAGGTGACGGTCTACGCCAACATGGCGCGCCGTGCCTCCGAGGATTTGCGCGCCACGCTGGACGAACTCGACCGGCGGCGGGGCACATTGCAAGCGGCACAGCAATCGCTCGGGCTGCTGGATCGCAGTGACAGCGCCACCATCAAGGACCGCGTGCTGATCCTGGCCTTGATCGCGCATAGCTACGCCCGTCTCAGCCAGCCGCAGGAGAGCGCCGACACGATCAACACGCTGTTGGATTTGCTGGAAGACCACCAGGACGAACTGGACACCGACCACGCCGACGGTGAAATCCGCGCATTGGGTTGGCTGGTCGCCGCGCACCACGCCGAGCAAGCCGACGACATCGCCACCGCCGAGTTCGCGTGCGGGGCCGCGCTCGAAGCCGTGCAGGATTCCAATGTGCGCTGGGTGATCGAGCAAGTTATGCACATGTTGGAGGAATAGGAACAACGCCGCATTACATCTCACCCCGTGCCCCCACGCGCGGTTCAAGGGCGGACAGGGCGCATTGGTCGCTCAATTTTATTGAGTCAGGTTTGTAGGCATGAGTCATCCCGAATTTTCGAAAAGAAAACGGGGTGAAGGTGGCTGAGCCAACCATAAGTGACTCAGCGCCGAACGCAAACGATAAAGCGGTATCGAGACATCTCGGTACCGCTTGCCAGTGCGGTGGCAAAACTGGCGAACAAGCCACTCGCGAAGGTCAGCTAAATGAGAAGCGAGCAGGGAAAGCAGAAACGCATAGACCAGCGCAACCATCAGCCACAGTTTGAGGCGGGTATGCCAATGCCAGAGGCGCGGAGATTGCATGGAAGTTCGATTTTGGCGAGGCGGAAAGCCATCTCAACTTGCCAACGTCGCATGTAGATGCAGACGATCCGCCAGGCATCTTCAATGGTTTGGAACGGTTCGCTGGTAAGTTAAGTCAAGCGGCGACCGACTTTTGCCTGGGCGAGACACCCCAGCGTACGGTTACTTATCACTAGTGTGACCGCTACTTTGGTTTTTCAAATTTCATGGTCGCCTTAGAGATAATTGCTCGCTCAAGTCGCAGAATCCTGACCAGAGAGTTCAGGATATTTGAAATACTCTTTACTATTTGTTTTGCTGTGTTCTTTATGGTTGCCTGTGATACAGGCAGAGCAGAACTACCAGGCTCTTTTTGTGTTTGAGTTGACGATGAATGCACAACATTGGGTCTCACAGTCAGATTGAATAGCGTAACCAGTGACTGATATGACTGCGGCGCCAACTCTGGCAGACTGAAACGTAGGCCGTTTTTTGTGCCGAGCCCCTCATACGTCCTGAGCGAACGTACCTTCGTGTGCTGCGCGATACGCGAATCAGTACGGTATACCGTTTCACTTGAAATGAATACGCCGCCAGCACGCAGTACGCGTGCTACCTCTTGGAAAATCCTGTCGAGGCTCAAGTCATCCGTAACATGTTGAAGGACTGTATTGGTGGTTACGATATCAAAAGTGTTGTCAGGAAACGGCAGAGTGCCCCCGTCCCATTGAAGAAGTGGGGGATTCTCAACCCCGTGATTTTCCAGATTCTCTTTGGCAACCTTGAGTAACCCTGAACTGATGTCGCAACCGCATGCAACTATGCCGCGTTCGAGCATACTGCCAGTCTGACGACCGGTACCTGATCCGATGTCGAGAATCCTCATCCCGCTTTGCATAAACTCCCAAAACTGTGGGGGAGCTGACCAGGCCGGGAGGCTGTATCCACTACTTCCCTCACTGTCCACTGCGAATTTGCCGACATCATCTTCAGTACCTGCTTCCGATACTGAACCTATCTTGTCCCAATGCTTTTTCGGATCGTACATGTTTCATCCTCATTGTGTGCAGAATTTCGCCCACACCACAAATCGCCCGGCGACGTAGGCCGGGTGTGGGATATCTCATTGGCACTTGGGAGCAGTGACTTTTCGCTTATGCAGGCTCTGTTTCCAGGCCGAAATGCCGCCCTCACCTAGTTTTCATCCGGCGGAGGAACCGGCAGGTCTTCAACTGACACATCATGGTATTTTTTGCCCACGTCGATTAACATCATCGGGATACCATCGCGAATCGGATATTTGTATCCAGAATCCGCGCATACCAGCCAGCAATTATGGACCAATTCCAATTTGCCGGGATCATCACCCTTGTCATCATAATGCACTGCTTCGGGGCAGCGCAGAATTTCCAGCAGTTCAGAATCAATTACATGTTCCGGAGCCGTACCGTCCACCATAGCCATCCTCCCACAAACGGGTGTTCTGACGGGATTATAGCTAGCCCGCGCATCAGCGTCAAGCACGCCAGAATAGACCGCACTACCGCGCTTTCCCTCACACACAAAGTGCTATAAAATCTCTATATATTTAGCGCATCGTTCAAGGAGTTTGCCTCATGAAGAACACATTTGCATTGCTGATTATTGTTAGTGTAGTGCTGGCCGGGATCGGTGGCGCAGCACTGGCCCAGGATGACATAGGCTACGAGGAATACGCGGTTGTGCTGGATGGCGAGATCGCCGGGATCGTGGTGGAGCCGAGCGGCGAGGGGCCGTTCCCGACAGTGCTGATGCTGCACGGGTTCGCCAGCTATAAAGACGAAGTGGGCGAGATGTACAAGCGGCTCGCGGCGCAACTCGGCGCGGCGGGCATCGCGTCGCTGCGCATCGACTTTCGCGGCTGGGGCGAATCCGGCGGGGGCATGGAAAACAGCACGGTAGACGGCATGGTCGAAGACGCCGCCACTGCCTACGCGTATCTCGCGGAACAGGCGTTTGTCGATACCGCACACCTGGGTGTGTTGGGCTTCAGCCTGGGCGGACGGATCGCGATTGTCACCGCTGCACAGAATCCCGGCTGGTATCAGTCAATGGGGCTGTGGTCTACGGGCGGCAACATTCTGGCTACGTTCCTCGGCGAAGACACCTATAACACCGCCGTCGCCGATGGCGTGGTCACGGTTGATCTGGGCTGGCGCGAAGTCACGCTCGGTGTAGGATTCTTCGACAGCCTGGAAATCTACGACATGGAAGCCGAATATCCGAACTACGACGGCGCAGTGCTGATCGTCGCAGGCAGTACAGACACAGGTCCGGCGCACTATCTCAACTGGTATCTGAACAACACGCAAGGCGAACTGCGGGCCGGATATCTGATTGAGGGCGGCGATCACATCTACGCCGTGCTGACGGACGATCAGACAATGGCGAACGCAGTGATTGACACCACGGCGGACTGGTTCGCGATGACGTTGGATTAGGTTTAGGGTTTCTGTCGTTTCGCGGGGGCGCACGACGCATCACGCGCCCCTGCACTCCTACAGAGAAGTGCCCCCCGTTCCCGCAAAAACGGGACAAATGACACCTTGTCGAAACGCGCACTGTAGCGTAAGCTACAATAAGCGCTGATGAGTACGCGCTATATCGCTCACAAACTTGACCAGCGCAGCACTGCCGCAACATCGCCGTAACGCTGGCTATAACATGTTTGCGCATCGGTTGACGGGGCATAGTCAACTATATCATTAATGTAATAGGGCAACCCGATGAGACTCTCTGAAATACAAATCATTGACATCTTCAAAGCACTCTCTGATCCGAACCGCATGCAGATCTTCCGACTGCTGTTGTTCAGCGACCGGACCAATTCCGAACTGATGGAGGAAACCGGGCTGCGGCAAAATCTGCTCTCGCACCACCTGCATATCCTGACCGACTGCGATCTGATCGAGGTGCGCCGCAGCATTGGCGATGCCCGCCGCCACTACTACACGCCACAGTTCTCAACCGTGCGCGCCACCCGTGACTGGTGGACGACCCGCACCGCGCCCACCGCGCCCACCGCGCCCACTGCGCTGCCTGTGTTGCCAAAGCGCGTGCGCGTGTTGTTCTTGTGTTTCCGTAATGGCGCGCGGTCGTTTATAGCCGAAGCACTGGCCCGCGAAAACGCCACTGAGGCCCTGATCGTGGAGAGTGCCGGGATCGAAACACCAACTCCCGACCTGGAATACGGACGCATGGTGTTGGCCGAACACCAGATCACGCTGGATGGGTTCGAGCCTAAAACCTATCAGGCGTTGGCCGACCAGCCCTTCGATTACGTCGTGACCGTGTGCGACATCGTCCACGAGCGCGATTTGCTCGCCGGATTCCCGGATACCATGCACGTGCATTGGTCGCTGCCGGACCCAATGGACGCGCCAGACGACGCCGGACGTATGGCGATCACGCGCCGTATCTACGACGAGATCACGCTGCGGCTGGCGAATTTTGTACAACAGCTTACCATTGCCGAGACCGATACAGACAACACCTAAACCACCCACATCGCCGAGCAACCAGCGCGCGGGCGTAGGTCGTGCGTATGTCAGCGGCGTGCGGTGTTTGTTAGAATAGTGAGCAGTACACCGTGTGTAGTATCCGGTGCGTGTGTGCGCCGGACGTTGGCACACGATATCTGTTCGCTATTGTGTTTATTAGGAGGTCCACCGTGCCCCAACGACGGTTCATTCTGCCTGTACTGGTGGCTCTGACGTTACTCAGCGCCGTGTTAATCGCGCCCCATCACGCCGCGAGAGCTACCGACAATCTGTGCCTGGATACCCCCTATGGTCCAGGCTGCACCGCCGGGTTGCCCACCGTGCAGTACCAACTACTGCTTGACGAGATGCTGCTGCACCCGGAACCCAATGTGCGCCCGCTGGCGGCGAACATGGATGAGATCGCGCGTTTCGCCTTCCGCAGGATCGTAGGCGGCACAGCGACGATCTATGATGCGCCAGGCGGCAACGCGGTCGGCGCGATTGACGACGGCTTCAACTATGTGTCTGTATCCGGGCAGCAGGGTGATTGGATTCA
>CBEVZO010000180.1:0-6820 GCA_965554365.1 uncultured Anaerolineae bacterium | reverse complement strand
TAGTAGATCGTGCCACATGTCAAGTCCACATCGCTGAAGGTCGTCGTGTTCGGGTCAAGGGGATCGTACACAGTCCACACGACGCCATCCGGCGAATGTTCGATGTAAAACGCGGTTTCGTCGGCACTGTTGTCTGTCCAGGTGAGATCGATCTGTGTAGTGGATACTACATGTGCTGCCAGATTCGACGGCGCAACCAACACCCTCAACACAGTGATAGCAACAGTATCTATATCCTGCTGGGGACCACCCGTTCCCGTGTACCCCTGGTCATCAGTGGCAATTGTAAGTATGTCTGGCCCGTCATAGATCGGATCAGGCTGGTAGATCAGTCCCTCCAAAGCTGCATTGATACTTGACAGTGGGCCCTCAAACGTCATCGCAGCGTCAGCAGCACCATCACCCACACTGAAAGTCAGATCGGCAGTTCCACTGAGCGTCAGCGTGCCGTGATCTACGGCCAACGTAACCAGCAAGGGATTTTGTTGGGCATCGGCGTCATGCACGCTGATCCGTGTGCCCTGAGTCTGCGCAAAGATCAGGGCTGAGTCCTGAGTCACAACCTGCGCCTCTGGCACGTTGTTGTATGGCGGCTCATTAGTGGGATCGGGGTCTATGCATTGCGCACTATCGATGTTCGATGGCAGCGTGACTTCGGTTTCGTAATAAGCGACAGTATAATAGCGGCGCAGATCATCTATGCCGATGCTGTCGCAACGTTCACAGTACGCATTGTTTGCCGGTTCCATTGCATAAACGAGCATGTTTGTATCCGCGTTCCAGATTTCCTGGCGCGTAGGAGCCGGCGACATACCTGTCCAGAAAAAGCTGACGGTTCCTGCGTCGCAATCTGGATATGCCTCGAAATCAGCCGGTGCCGGTAGGCATGAAAGATAAACGTTGGTGACATTTGAGTATTCCGAGAACGCATCATCTACATCACGATATGCGCGCACCTGATAGTAGTATGTCATGCCACATGTCAAGCCGGTATCGCTGTAGGTCGTAGTGTTTGCGTCAAGAGGATCGTACGCAGTCCACACGATCCCATCCAGCGAATGCTCGATGTGGAACGCGGTTTCATCTGCGCTGTTGTCCGTCCAGGTCAGATCAATTTGGGTGGACGAGACGACATTTGCAATGAGATCGGACGGCGCAACCAACTCGGGCAATACGACAGTTACAGCCAGCGTGCCGAATGTGGTGTTTGCGCGTTGATCTGCATCATCACCAAAAACTGTGATCTGGGACAAGGCGTCCTGACCTGCCAATGTTGTGACAGTCGTGGAACCATGTGCCAGCGCGGTGAGATGCAACGTAAACACGTCGGTATCGACCAACGGGCCAAAACCATCGGTCGCACCCACTTCGTCCACCAGCCCACCCACATTGTCGATGGTGCCAGTGATCAGGTTGCCGAAGTCGGCATCGTAGGTCATGCCGTCGATACGCATGACGGACGCGTCAAACGCCACATCCATATAGGCTGAGAAAACGGACTGCAAGTTGAGTGGATCGCGAATGTCGGTTACGTTGACCGTGATGTCAAACGCTTCCCCAACCAGAAGGCCAGGTGTGCCATTCAGATCAACTAACGTCAACACAACTTCAACGGTCGCCGGACCCCGGACGGCGTCTGGTGGTGCGTAGAGTGGACTGACCGGCGCGGCCTCAAACACACCGCTGTTGATTGCATAGCCCAGACGGTTGATCGAGGAAATCGCGTCAGTCGGGGTCACCAGTAGGCTACCGTCAAGGTCAGCTCGCGCATCGCCGGGCGGAATGGCTAACCCTAACCGGTTGATCACGAAAATCGCGTCCGTCGGCGTGACCAGACCGCTATCGTCAATGTCCCACGGGAAGTAGGTGATATTGTCGCTGGCTGTGTTGTTGGTTTCGTCTAACTCAAACGGCACTTCGTCCAGCGAGTCGATGATCAGGTACACATGGTCAACATTCTGAGAGGCATACCCTGTACCCAGATTAGGCGGGTCTTCCGCAATCGCTCGGTTGTACAGCGTGCTGACTGGGATGGTCAACGGCACATCCAGCATGGCGGTCTCGCCGATAGCCAACGGCCCGGTGATGATTTCGGTAGCTAGAACCTGATCATCTCCGTTGCCGATGACAGCGTCATCCGAGTACACGAGTTCGATGGTGAACGGCCCGTTCGCAACATCAGTCCCCGCGTTTTCGATGGTAAGGGATGCGGTCGTGGTACCCGTCAGGACATGGTCCGGCTCGATATCAAAGGTGTTCACAATGAGATCGGGATAGCCCGGCACAACAGTCAACGGCAAGCCCTGGTATGACGTATAAGCGCGTTGATCGTCATCGTTTCCGAAGACAGTAATTTGCGAGACGGGATCCTCGGCCACTTCAGATTGGATGGTAGTTTCGCCACTGCCGATCGCTGTCAGTTGCAGCGTGAAGACGAGGCTATCGGGCAACGGGCCGAAACCATCGGTCGCGCCAACTTCATCAACCACGCCACCCACATTATCAATTATGCCTGTACGCAGCGTCGCAAAATCGGCGTCATACGTGATGCCATCGACTCGTAGTAGGGCCGGATCGAACACGATGTCGGTGTAGCACGAGAATACTGACTGCGGGGTGAGCGGTACGCGGATGTCATCGCACCGCACCTCGATTTCAAACGAGTCGCCCACGGCGATGTCCGGCATCGGGTTTGGATCTATGAGCGTGAATGTCACATCCACGACCGGATCGAACGGTTCGGCACTGATTTCATTGCTCCAGGGGCTGAGCAAATCATTACTCTGACCGCCGCCATGCTGCGGCGTGAACGTGCGTGTGGCGAAGAAATACGTCGTAAAGGGCGTCAGCCCCGTGACTTCACAATGGTCTTCGGTCTTGTCCACAGTGACGCAGCCGGACACATACGGACCGCCCGGCGTCGTACTGTAGCCCACGTCGTAGTGACCACCGTCACCCGTGTAGACGATGGGTGTCCATGCCACATCGACAGTAGTGCCGTCAATTACGGTAGTGCTAAGATTCGTTGGCGGCACGGTTTGGGTAGTAGTCCAATTGGGATCGAACCCCGCCAAGAAGGTATCGACCGGTGTGTCGTTGGTCCACAACATGTTGTAGTTGACATCCAACGTAGTGAGCGCTGACAGGCCAGTGATACAGGGGGGCACTGGACCTTCCAGTACGTTGTAATAAAGCGTCAGGTTTTCCAGGCTGGTCAACGCGCACACCGTATCCGGTATCACGCCACCGAGCGAATTCGCGTGGAGTTCTAAGAGCGTCAGATTAGTCAGTTGATCGAATGTCGTCGGGATGTTGCCGGTTAGCTCATTCCCGGCCAGATACAGTTGTTCGAGCAGCAGCAGATCGCCTAGCTGGGGCGGGATCGGGCCGTCGAAATCATTAAAGTCCAGTCCGGCGATGGTTAACGCGGACAGGGTGCCGATTTCCGGCGGGATTGGACCGCCAAGCGGGTTGAACGAAAGATCGAGCAGTTGGAGCCAACCCAGATCGCCGATTGCAGCCGGGACAGTGCCGGTCAAGCCGTTCGCCCCCAGCGTAAGCGCAGTGACATGCCCACCGGCGACGGTGACACCGGCCCATGTGCTGGGTATCGGATTAGCGAGCCAATTGGTATTGTCGGTCCAGTTGGGGCCGTCGGTGCTGTTGTACAACGCCACCAGCGCGTCGCATTCCGCAGTGGGTATTTCGGTCACTGCCGAGCAGACACCAACCACTGGCATCAGCGTGAACGTGATACCCGTCGCATCCGGCGTGCCCGCCGTCAAGGTGAGAGGCGTGGCGCTGGCTTTGTCGGGAACTTCTTCCCACCATTCCTCAACATATTCGGCAGAATGATCACAATTGTCGCCGCCGCCCGCATAGACTACCAATGGCAGGTCGAGCGGCTTGTCGTGCAACGTAAACGACCCATCCGCCGCAGTGCAAGTGCCCCACCAGAGATCGCTCTCAACCCCGACGAAAACACCTTCCAGCGGATCAGTCGTCCCGAACAAATACACGTGACCTGATATTGTGACTTCTGGGCTGAGGGCAAAGTCGATACCAGTCAGGTTTGTGCCTGCCGCGATGACGAATTCGGTCATGGTACCGCTGCCCGGTTTGGCGTCGTCGTAGTATTCCTGGGCGTAGCCCGTCGCGCCGACTACCACGTAATATGTGCCAGGCGGCACGCCTTGAATGGTGTAATCACCAGTCCCAGCTACCGATGGGGTCCAGTGTTCCCACTGTTTTGTGTTTACATCGTATGTGGCAATCCATGCGTTTTCAAATGGACCACCCCCGTCCTCGGTGATAGTCCCACTGATAGTGCCGCCCAGTTCCAGCGTGAAGTCGACGCCTGTCAGGTTGGGTGTGCCGCCGTCGAGGATGATAACATCGGCGCTGGCCTCGTCTGGCCGCTGATTGTAGTATTCCTGCACATAATTGGTTGGCCCGGCACAACTGTTGCCGTCGAGGACTGCGAAAATGCGGAGTTCCACGCCAACGGGTAAGTGATCGTGGGTGTACTGGCCGTTGGCATCGGTGCAGACACCAGGCCAGGGCATGCTACTAGTCACGCTCATGTTGGCGATGGGTAATCCGGTGTTCTGATCGGTCACAGTACCGGAGACAGAGCCGCTGAGAATGAGCGTGAGATCGATGTTGGGCGTATCCACGCCCAGTGTCACAGCAACAGGCAAGGCCTCATAAGGAGTCCAAGCGTCGAGATAGAACTCCACCATCCAGCCAGGAGCTTCTGCTTTCACCTGGTAGTTGTCATGAGCGCGCAACCCGGTGATGGTATACGTGCCATCTGCCGCAGCATTTGTACAACCGCCTGATGATACACCGCCGAAATAATCACCCGCGCATACCTCCGCGTTGGCAATGGGGAGGCCGGTGGCTTGCTCCACCACCGTGCCGGAAATCGTGCCGCCCACTTCGAGTGTGAAGTCAATGCCGGTCAAGTCGGGGGTGCCGCTGTCGAGGATGATGACATCGGCACTATCCCAATCGGGTTTCTCGTTGTAGAACTCCTCCACATACATAGTAGGCCCAACGCAACTCCCACCGCCTTTGGCCGCCGACACGTGGAACTCTACGCCAAAGGGTAGGCTAGGAATCGTATACTGGCCATTGGCGTCAGTGCAACTGCCGATCCAGGGCAGATTGCCGTGTACGAGCATGTTGGCGATGGGCAGCCCGGTGTCCTGGTCGGTCACGGTGCCAGAGATCGAGCCGCCGGGATCAAGGGTGAAGTCGATATTGGGCGTGTCCACGCCCAGCGTCACAGTGACGGGCAAGGACTGACTGATATCCACCTCGTCAAAGTAGTATTCCATAGCCAAGCCGTTGCCCCAGGCATGCACATGGTAGTCGTCAGCGGGTAATTCGGTAATGGTGTAGGTGCCATTCGGGGCAGTGGACGCACACCAAATGTTGTCGTCTGGAATACTCTCGGTACAGACCGTCGCGTCAGCAATGGGCAGACCGGTGGCTTGCTCTACCACCGTGCCGGAGATCGATCCGAGCATTTCCAGCGTGAAGTCGATGCCAGTCAAGTCAGGTGTGCCGCTGTCGAGGATGATGACGTCGGCACTGTCCCAGTCGGGCTTGTTGTTGTAGAACTCTTCCCCGTACGGCGAAGGGCCACCGCAAGTGCTCCCGCTGGATAACTTGAACTCGACGCCAAAGGGGATACTGGGGATCGTATACTGGCCGTTAGCATTGGTACAACTGCCAACCCAGGGACCGCCACCAACGAACATGTTGGCGAGGGGCAACCCTGTGACCTGATCCGTGACGGTGCCGGAGATGGAGCCGCCAGGGTCAAGCGTGAAGTCAATGTTGGGCGTATCCACGCCCAGTGTCACGACGACGGGCAAGAACTGACCGGCATTCACGGCGTCGAGATAGAACTCCATCGCCCAGCCGGGAGCATGTGCATACACCTGATAATCGTCAGCAAGCAACCCCGTGATGGTGTAAGTGCCGTCTGGGCCTGCGCTTGTACAACCGCCTGACGCACTGGTGGGCGCAGTATTCGCGCACACGCTCGCATTCGCAATGGGCAGACCGGTGGCTTGCTCTACCACTGTGCCGGAGATCGAGCCAAGTATTACCAGCGCGAAATCGATGTTGGGCGTATCGTTCGGTGCGACCACCGTAACCCGTGTCGCGAGATTGTAATCCGTGGCCCCGTCGAAATACTCGTCGATGTAGGTGGACGTTTGGACCTGGATGCGATAATCGCCGCTCGGCAGACCGTCGAAGACGTATGTGCCATCGGGATTTACGATATTGCTGTAGCAGCCGAAGCCTGTACCCGTATCATATTCGTTGACGCAAACCTGCGCGTTACCGATGCCGGTGACGCCGTCGCTCTCAGTGATGCGCCCCGAAATACTGCCGCCAACTTCCAGCGCAAAGTCGATGCCGATGATATCGGGAGTGCCACCGGTCAGCGAGAGCACCACCGCAGCGTTCCAATCCGGCGTTTCTTCCCAGTATTCCTGAACATAGTTCTGAGCGCCAGAACACCAGTGATTGCCGCCTGCACTTACACGGAATGGTGCGTCCAACGCAACACCCCTGACCGTAAATTCACCGAATTCGTCGGTGCATGCTCCTGTTCCCCACTCACCAAAGTTCACGTTGACGCCCATGTTCGCCAGCGGTGTCACACCATCCACTGCATCAACTACCGTGCCGGAAACTGTGCCACCCGGTTCAAGCGGCAAGTCGATGCCAGTGATATCGGGCGTGCCGTTGGTTAGTGTGAGCAGCCTCGCAGCCGACTAATTCGGCGTTTACTCCCAAA
>CBEVZO010000179.1:0-6844 GCA_965554365.1 uncultured Anaerolineae bacterium | reverse complement strand
CATGCACCAATCACGTTATTTTGTAGTCCTACCAAAAACCGCACCGCGCATGTGATGCCCCCACTTGTTGGGCTGGTGTACCCTATACGCAAACCGCTACACTTCATTCTATAATGTAGGTAATATGAACTCGGTCAAAACCACAGGGAGGCACCCACTATGAAAACCTTACTCACCCGTTTCCTTGTTCTGGTCATGCTGCTGAGCGTGGCGGTTCCGTTGAGTCACGACGCAGCGCAAGTCCACGCGCAGTCCGGCGTGACATGGTATGCGGAATACTACAACAATATGTATCTGTCGGGCAGTCCGGTACTGACACGCTCTGAAACCAGTATGGAATTTTACTGGGGCGCGGGATCGCCGTCGATCAGCGTGCCGGATGACTATTTCAGCGCGCGACTGGCGACGGACACATATTTTGCCGGGGGCGCGTACCGCTTCTACATTCTGGCGGATGACGCGATCAAGCTGTGGATCGACTACCCGCCGAATCAACTGCCGCAGTTGGACACTACGAATGCGCCCAGCCCGGGGCAATTGCTGACCTACGACACCACACTGGATGCAGGTATGCACCACGTCCAGGTGGATTATCGCGAGAACACCGATGACGCCTACCTGTACATCGGATGGGAGAGTCTGAACGATGGCGCGCAGGGGCCTTCCTTTACGCCACCGCCAGTCAGCGTCACCTGGACCACGCAGTGGACCGCGCAGTACTTCAACAATACGTGGCTCGGCTACAACCCGGTGCTGACCGAGTCCATGCCGGAGCCTGAGGCGAATTGGGGGACCGGAGCGCCGGGACCGGGTGTGTTGCCGGACAATTTCAGCGCGCGATGGTTAGTGTACCAGGACTTCGCAGATGGCAATTATACCGTCAGTGTGACAGCGGACGACGGCGTGCGCGTGATCATCGACTCCGTGTTGGTGATTGATGAATGGCATGGGGCTACTGCCGACACGTATAGCGCCACATTTGCACTGCCCGCAGGGCCGCACAGCATCGCTATTGAATACTACGAAGAAACGGGCGTGGCACATCTCACGCTTGACATGGTCAAAGACGCCGCCAACCAGACACCCAGCGCAACTGGCGCGACGGCGACGGTCACTGCCTGGCGCTTGAATGTGCGCGATACCCCGGTCAGCGGCAGCGTCATCACGAAGGTTGAACTGAATGAAGTGTATCCGGTTGTAGGACGCAACGGCAACAGTACGTGGTGGCAAATCAACGTCAATGGCACTGTGGGTTGGGTCAGCGGACGCTACGTCGTCGTTAACGGTGGGGCGAATGTCCCGGCCACTGATGGTACAGCCAGCGCGCAGCCTACGCCGTATCCGCCCTATGTGTACGGGCAATGTCCGGGCTTCGTGTCGTCGCGCCTTGCGCCAGGCGGGTACGGACGTGTCTTGCCAGGGCTGGCGAACAACGTCCGCGCACAGGCGGGCTACAATTTCCCAGTCGTAGGGTCGATTCCGGCGGGCAGTGTATTCTTTGTGATGCTGGGGCCGGTGTGTGCCAGCAATACGGCATGGTATCAAGTAGTCTTCAACGGCGTGCAGGGCTGGACCGCTGAGGGTCAGAGCAGCACCTACTGGCTGGAGCCGTATACGCAATAATCGGGCGCGACCCAGCGGCACGTTGCGCGTATAGTATAGTAAGCTACAGTGAGCGCATCATCACTGCTGGGAGCAAGCACGATGAAACTACAATGTCCACACTGCGGCAAACCTATCGCCGCGAGCAGCATCAACATTCAAGATATGGTGGCGGTTTGTGCTGCCTGTAATCAAGTATTCGATTTCAGCCGGGACGCCGTCGCGCGGAAACGCAAAGTCGTCCGGCCCCAACGTCCGCCGCGCCTGGATGTGCATGAGAGCGAAGGGCAAATGATGCTGGCGTATCGCCGCGTGTTTGCCCCCGGCCCCATGCTGGGGTTGATCATGTCCACAATAGGCGGCTTCGTTTTCCTCTTTATGGCGCTGGGCATGGCGCGCGAAGCCGCGCCCCCTGGCGTGATCGGACTCATGCTGCTGGTCGCAGCACTTATGTGGTATTTGTTCGCAGTGGCCGTGACGACCAATACCGAGGTCGTGGCGGATGATCACGAGGTGACGATCACCAGCGGGCCGCTGCCCTTCCCGATCAAGGACGACAAACGAGTGTCGATGCACGAGATCCAGCGCGTCTACATGGAACAAACCTTTGAAGCCATGTCTGGTGGCATACCCGCCAACCACGTCTACGCCGAACTGCGCGACGGTAGCCGGGTGCGGGTGGTGTCGTCATTGCCCTACAAGTACGCCCATTTCATCGCACAGATCATCAACGAGCATGTGCAGTCGGAACAGGCGCTGCCGCAAGTGTCCGATGAAACGTTGACAGTTGACGCGGACGACGACACACTCGATCCGGTGCTGGCGGAAGCGATGCAGTCCGATGGGGAACACGCGCAGCAGTCGGGAGCCTAGCTGCAAACCAACCTCACCCCCCGGCTCCCTCTGCACGTACAGTTCAAGGGCGGACAGGGTTCATTTATCGCTCAATTTTGCGTGCGCGTAGGGGCGCTGCTCTGCCGCGCCCAGGGCGGGCTTGGGTCAACAATGGGCGCAGTAGAACAGCGCCCCTACGAGGAATTAACCCTGCATCTCAATTTTATTGCGACCCGTCCGCCCTTGAACCACGTGCAGAGAGGGGGAGCAAACCGCGCATGAAAGTCCCCTCTCCGCGTGCGGAGAACGTAACACAGCTACCCCAAACTCTTGAGCCGCATAAGTAACGCGACCTCGCCTGTCGCTGACGCGACAACCTCGCCCGCGCTCGCGCGGATTCCTCGCAACCGCACGCTTGACACACCATCATTCCTTCGCTACACTATGTTCAAATGAACATATGTTGCGCAGCATATAGAAAGCGAAGCACCTATGGCAATCCGCTATGCAATCCTGGGGCTGCTGAGCTGGCAGCCACTCACAGGCTACGATCTGAAGCAGATTTTCCGCGACTCCGCGACCATGTACTGGTCCGGCAGCAGCAACCAAATCTACCGCACGCTGGTCAAGCTGCACGACGACGCACTCGTCACACGCGAGACAGTGAATCAGGACAGCGGCCCCTCGCGCAAAATCTACACGATCACCGACGCGGGCCGCGCCGAACTGCGGACGTGGCTGCTCAGTCCGCCAGAACTGCCGGAGATCAAGCACCCGTTCCTGATTCAACTTGCGTGGGCGGACCAGCTTGATCCCGACGAACTGGACGGCGTGCTGGCGCAATACGAAGAAGAAGTGCGCGTGAAACGGCTGATGCTGTGTGAACAATTACAGCGTGATGCCGCCGCCGCACCGGGCCGCACGCCGCGTGAGGCGCTGCTGTGGGAACGCATCGCAGCACACTGGATCGCAACCTATGAGCGTGAACTCGCGTGGGTGCAAACGCTCCGTGCCGACCTGCGCGATCTCTGACACACATCACCACCCCTCACTGGAGGAGGGATCACGATGAGCAAACAACCCTTTATGGGCTATAAAACACCCGCCGGGAAACAGACAGTGCTGAACTTCTATGACAAGGTGTTGGCAGAATGGCCGGTCCCGCATGAGACACGCACGCTCCACACGCGGCATGGCAAGACGTTCGTGATCGTCTCCGGCGACCCTGCCAACCCACCACTGATCATGCTGCACGGCGCGTCCTCTAACTCGATGACCTGGCGAGGCGAAGTCGCAACGCTCGCCCAGCAATATCGCGTTTATGCGGTGGATATCGTGGGCGAGCCGGGCAAAAGTGACACCGCGCGTCTGCCATTCGAGGGGCCTGTGTGGGCCGAGTGGTTAGACGACGTGCGCGCCGCGTTGGACGCGGACCCGGTGACTGTCGTTGGACTCTCGTGGGGCGGCTGGCTCGCGCTGAAATACGCGGTCACACACCCGGAACACGTCACCAATCTCGTGCTGCTGACGCCTGGGGGCGTCACGGAGGACAATCTTGGTTTTCTGCTGCGAATGCTGCCGTTGTTCATGTTCGGACGCTGGGGCCAACGCCGCGCGATGAAGCTGCTGTTTGCGGATAAGTCCTTCACCGACGAGGTGGTCACCGGCATGGCGCTGATCATGAAAAACTTCAAGGGTCGCCGCGACGTGCCGCCGCTGTTCACCGACGATGACCTCACGCGACTGAACATGCCGGTGCTGCTCATGGGCGGTGACAAGGATGGCCTGCGCGACATGGAGGGCATCGCCGCGCGGTTGGGTTCGCTGGCTCCGCAGTTAGAGGTAGAGATCGTCCCCGGTGCAGGGCACGCGATCCTCAACGTTGCACCGCGTATCATCCAATTCCTGACACAAGCGCGCGATCCCGCCCTGGCGTGAGATCGCTCCAACTTGCAGCACCACGCGCGCAGTCTGTGCCATACCACACCCGGTACAGACTGCGCATGATTCTCCCCCGCAGGACCGAATCCCTATGCCCAAATCCCCCGCAATCCGTTACAATAACCTATAATTAGATTAACAGCACACTGCAACCTGATATCGGCTGGCGTTTGGCTGGTGATGACGCGCAATTAGCGATAGGAGGGCATACCCTATGTCTACTCGTGGCGTTTACAACCGGGACGGCGAAGCATTTGGTTATCTGGTCGGGGATCAGTTGTACGATCTGAACGGTAAGCCAGTCGGCACACGGCGCGGACGCACGATCTATGATCTGGACGGCGAACCGCGCTGGTTAATTGATCGTGACGGGCTGCTGGATTTGCAGGGTAATGTGATTGGCTATCTGGGCGCGCTCGTACCACACGATGTGTAAGCGCGGCGCGTGCCTCACCACATGCAAGGGGATGGGATATTATGAGCGATACACCAAAACTGAACTCGATGCGCCTGCTCGAAACACAGAACATCGAGTACGAAACGTTTACCTATGACGAGGCGATCAAAGACGGCGTAGGCGCGGCAGAAGCGATGGGCTTCACGCCGTCGCAAGTTTACAAAACGCTGTTTGTGCAGCTTAAGGGCAATGAATACGCCCTGGTAATGATCGCGTCGGATCGCACGTTGGACCTGAGACGGTTTGCGCGCTCGATTGGACAAAAGAAAATCACGATGACCACCAAGCGCGGCACCGAAGCCGCCACCGGGCTGAAAACCGGCGGCATTGGGGCGTTGGCGTTGGCGCATAAACGTTGGGGCGTCTATCTCGACAAAGCCGCCGAGGACCAAGACGCGATTCTGGTCAATGCGGGGCGGCGCGGGATCAACCTGAAAGTGAAGGTGGCTGATCTGGTGAAGGTGCTGAACGCTAAAGTGGT
Source organism: uncultured Anaerolineae bacterium (assembly GCA_965554365.1). Classification (GTDB taxonomy): domain Bacteria; phylum Chloroflexota; class Anaerolineae; order Aggregatilineales; family Aggregatilineaceae; genus CAYRNY01. The sequence continues at coordinate 1,529 of CBEVZO010000179.1, read as the reverse complement.
CGAAGTCACCGATCCGCCGGCAGACAAAGCACCAGAATCCGGCGACGACAAATAAACGCGCACGCACGATACCGCACGCGAACACGAGGGGAGTACATGCGCTTCATACGCAGAAAAGACAGGCCACAGCTCGACACCAGCGATCTGCCCGCCGATGTCGCCGTGCCGGAGCAAGATGAAGCTGACGAGGTAGGCTACAACCCGGCGCGCGACGAAACGCTGTTCTGGCTGACCGATGAAGGCTACATCATCGCGCACGATGTCACCTGTCAGCACGAGTACGTTGAGTCCACGCCATGCCCGGAATGCGGCAGCAAGCTCACCGTCGCCGCACACCTGAATCGCGGGGGCCAGGGCTTGAGCGAGTTAGTCGCGATGTGCCGTGCGTGTCACACGCGCACCTGCTTCGTGTTTGACATCAGCAACGACGTCTACCAAACGTGGTGGGCTGGTCAGTTGGGGTCGCTGTACGTCGTGCAGTACGATGGGCCACCGCGTGAGCCAGCCGAGCCGCAGGACGACGAGTAACCGTTTGCGCGACCTCGCCCTCGCTACTGATGCGCTTTAAGGAATTAAGACGGATATCTGCGTGCGTGGCTGTTGGTTTACCCCTCCCCCGGCTCCCTCTCCGCGCGTGGAGCGGGAGCCGGGGGGTGAGGTTGATTTTCGTTCACAGGATATCCGCGCTAATTTTTTAATCTGCATAAGTGACGCGACCTCACCCGCGGGTAGGACTACAAAATAACGTGATTGGCGCATGTTAGCCCCTATCCCCCCCAGCCCCCCTTTCCCCGCAGGCGGAGAAAGAGGGGGGCTGGGGGGGATAGGGGTAAACTGGCAATCCATCAGGCAATGTGCGAGGTTCTATGTACCCGCAGTCGAATGACAGGAGGCTTACCTATGGCAGAACCCAGTGGGGGCTGTGTACCCCTTGTGTTGATCTTCGCATTTCTCGCTATCTTCGGCGTCGCGCTGATCCCAATAAGCGCGCCCAACGCCACCGGCGATATTTTCCGCGAATTTGGCGCTGAGTCCACCACCAGCGCCCCCGCAGGAGCAACCGCGATGACCGCATCCGCCGCCAACGCCGGTGTAACCCATGTGCGCGCAGTCCAGACCGGCGCGGACACCTGGACGTTGCATGTCACCGTCGCGCACCCCGACACCGGCTGGGACGATTACGCGGACGGTTGGGATATCGTGCTGCCGGACGGCACGGTGATCAAGCCCAATCTCGCCGATCCCTTCACCCGGCTGCTGCTACATCCACACGAAACTGAGCAACCCTTCACGCGCAGCCAGAGCGGGATCGTGATCCCCGCTGGCGTGACGCATGTCACCGTCCGCGCGCATGATTTGGTTGATGGCTGGGGCGGGCGCGAGGTCGTGGTGGACCTCACCGCCGACTCTGGCCCCGATTTTGAGGTCGAACGGCAGAGTTGAGGGAACAGGCAACAAAGTCCCCTCTCCGCCTGCGATACTGTTGGCGAAGTCGATTCATGGGTGTTTTGTAGGGGCGATGCTTGCGT
>CBEVZO010000178.1:0-6857 GCA_965554365.1 uncultured Anaerolineae bacterium | reverse complement strand
CTTCCGGCATGGCCTCACGCAGACCACCGTATATGAGAGTCTGAACCGGCTCCAGCGTCAAAAGCTGCACCGCACAGCAGCAGAATGGCTGCATAAGCACGATCACTCCGACCGCAGCGCACTCCGCGTAGCCTATCACTGGGTCAAAGGTGGAAATCCGTTGCGCGGGATCGAAATCGTGTCCGAGGCGGCGCAAGAAGCAGAAGCTAACCAGCAATACAACCGTGCGATCGAGCTATATACGCATGGGCTGGACATCTTTCCCCATGATGATACACTGCGCGCCGAACTCGACCGGCTGGAAGCCTTGCTAGACGGATAACTCACCGGGTTGCCGCAATAGAATCTATCGGGTATCCTCGCGGCCCATGACATGCGACACGCGGGTTGCTGTCATGCGTCCCTACCCGCTGCGGGTAAAGCCGGGTATGATTAACATGTGATAGAAATCGAAGTTAAACGAAACTAAACGACTATGGCCCGTTACCTTGCGCTCACATGCGAAGCGTTGGCCCGCAGCATCTATGCCGCCGCCGCACGCACCCCACATCTCATCACTGTAGAATTATTCCGTCAGGGTTTGCATGATGCACCCAAGCGTCTGCGCGAGACACTGCAAGCTGCTGTCGATCAGCACTCCGACGACAACTACGACGCCCTGCTGCTCGCGTATGGCCTCTGTGGACGCGCCACCGTAGGACTGACCGCCCGTCAGATACCGCTGGTGATCCCACGCGCGCATGACTGCATCACGCTGTATCTCGGCTCGCGCGAACGGTATCAAGCCGAATTCGACGCGCATCCCGGCACCTACTGGTACAGTCACGATTATCTGGAACGCCGCGAACCAGGGGCCAGCACTGCGCTGGGCGTGACCGAGCTGGATGCGTCTGAGGCGTTGTATCAAGAGTACGTGGAAAAATATGGGAAAGACAACGCCGACTACCTGATCAACGTAATGGGCGAATGGCGCAAGCACTACGACCGCGCTGCCTTCATCGACATGGGGCATCCCGGCGGCGAAACGTTTGAAGATTTCTCACGGGAGCAAGCAGAAACTAACGGGTGGCAGTTTCAGAAGCTGCAAGGTGACGGATACTTGATTAACGCCCTGCTGTACGGCGCATGGTCTGAGGATGATTTCCTTGTCGTGCCACCAGGCCACGCGATCCACCAATCCGCCAGCGAGGGACTCGTCACTGCGCGAAAGGCAGATGCGGCAGATGAGTGAGGTCATTTTCCAACCACTAGGCAAACGCATTGAGGCCGAACTGGACACTACGATCCTGCAAGCGGCGCAGGCGGCAGGTGTGGCGCTAGCGGCGGTATGCGGCGGGGTGGGCGTGTGCGGTGACTGTCAGGTACGTGTGCAGCGCGGCCCGGTGAATGACACCAATGCGCTGGAAGAAGACTTGCTCACCGCAGACGAACTCGCGGCGGGGCGGCGGCTCGCGTGCCAGCTAAAAATTGCAGGCACGGGAGAAATTGTGATCGACGTGCCGCCAGAGTCGTTGAGTGTGATGCAGCGCAGCCAGATAGAAGGCGAAGAAACCGTCCTCAATGTCGCTCCCGCAATCTGGATACACGATTTGACAGCGCTACCGGCGTCAGTGGAAGACTTGCGCGGCGACTGGGAGCGTGTACAGGGTATCAATGTCGAGGAATGGTGCGTGTCGGCTCCTGTGCTGGCGGAGTTACCCGACGTGCTGCGAGCGCACGAGTGGCACACGCGCATGATCACGCTAGACCGCGATGTGATCCGCTTTCTGCCCCCGGATCGCGCGCCGCTGGGATTTGCGGTCGATGTGGGTACAACCGGCCTCGCCGCATACCTGATCGATCTTGAAACCGGCGCGACACTGGCCGTCGCGGGCACAACCAACCCACAAATCGCGTATGGCGAAGACGTGATGGCACGGCTTACGTTGGCGGTACGGGAATCAGACGGCGCGGCGCGTTTGCAAGCTGCGATCATTGAGGGCCTCAACGATCTGTTGCACGAAGTCTGCACGCAGGCGGGCGTCGATCCACACGACGTAGTGGATGTGGTCACCGTCGGCAACACGGCGATGCACCATTTGCTGCTGGGGCTGCCGGTGGAACAGTTGGGCAGCGCCCCGTATGTTCCGGCGGTCGCTTCCGCACTACGCACCTCGGCCCATGCGCTTGGTCTGGATGTCGCCCCCGGCGCACAGGTCTACGTGCCACCCAATCTCGCGGGCTTCGTGGGCGGCGATCACACCGCGATGCTGCTCGCGACGGATACCGTCAACCAACCCGGCATTACGCTCAGCCTGGATATTGGCACGAACACTGAAGTCACGCTCAACGCGAACGGGCAACTGTGGACCTGCTCCACTGCGTCCGGCCCGGCGTTTGAGGGCGCGCATATCCGCGATGGAATGCGCGCAGCAGACGGGGCAATCGAGCGCCTGATCTGGCAAAACGACGCGCTGACCTGGCTCACCATCAACGGTGCGCCGCCCGTAGGTCTGTGCGGATCGGGCATTCTGGATGCTGTCGCCGCACTGCGCACCGCCGGATTGCTCACCGACACAGGGCGGATGCAACGCGGGCATCCCGGTGTCAAACACGAAGGGCGCCACACCTGGTACGAGATCGTGCCTGCCGCCGCAACCGGACACGGACGCGAAGTCATACTCAGCCGCGCCGACGTGAGCGAAGTCCAGCTTGCCAAAGGTGCGATTCGCGCGGGCATTAAACTGCTGGTGGAGCGCGCCGGATTACAGGAAAGCGACATTGACCGCGTAATCGTCGCGGGCGCGTTTGGCAGCTACATTGACATCGCAAGTGCGCTGGTGATCGGCATGTTCCCCCCGCTGCCGCTGGAACGCTTCCGACAGGTGGGGAATGCCGCCGGGATCGGCGCAAAACGACTGCTGCTCAACGCGGGTGAACGTCGCCGTGCGGCAACATTAGTACAGCGGTTGACCTACGTTGAACTCACCGAACACCCTGATTTTACGGATCGGTTCAGCCGGGCGGTGACGCTCCAGCCCGATCCCTGGAATTAAGTCTACTAGCGCATGGCTCAGGAGAACCAGTTTACAATGCAAACCAAACTTAGCGGACCTTCCACCGACGTTATCATTGCACCAGATGCACCGATCATCATAATCGGCGAACGCATTAACCCCACCGGACGCAAAGCTTTTAGTGCTGAACTGCAAGCGGGCGACCTCAGTCGCATCTCGCGCGATGCTCAGGCACAGGCGGATGCAGGCGCGGGCGTGATAGATGTGAACGTCGGCGCGGTAGGCGTGGATGAGGTGGCGCTGCTGCCACAAGCGATTCAGATCGTGCAAGACACAATCGATCTGCCCGTGAGTATCGACTCCGCGAATCCCGACGCTATCGCCGCCGGGTTGAAAGTCTGCCAAGGGCGCGCCCTGATCAACTCGGTCAACGGCGAGTCTGACAAGCTTGAAGCGGTGCTACCCCTGGTCGCAGAATACGGCGCAGCGGTGATTGCGCTGTGCATGGATGATGACGGCATCCCCGAAACGCCCGAAGCGCGTCTGAAGGTCGCCGAGGCAATTCTGAAAGCAGCAGCAACGCACGGGATTAAGGCGGAAGATATCGTGTTTGACCCGTTGGTGCTGGCCGTGAGCGCCGATCATACTGCCGTGCGCACCACTGTTGAGACGGCACGCCTGATCCGCACCGAATTGGGCTGCAACATGACCGCCGGAGCCAGCAACGGCTCACACGGGATGCCGGAACGCGAACTGCTCAACACTGTACTGCTGACAGTTTTTGCGCAGGCCGGGATCAATGCACCGATTTGCAATCCGCTGAAAAACGGACTGGCAGTGCGCGCGATTGATCTGGCGCTGGGCCACGACGAATGGGGCATGGGCTTCATTTCGGCGTATCGCGCATTGTCACAAGACTAGACATTATGCGCAGCCGCAGAACACTGGGCGCGGGGGCCGCTGTATTGACCGGCGTACTGCTGCTCCTGATGGGATGGATTGTCACCACGAGCAACAGCGTGTCTGGCGCACAGCACTCACCGACGCCATTCGTGGAACCGGCGGGTTGTTGGGAGCCGCCCCACGACTACACGCGCGTGTGGGTTGACGGAATGCAACTCAACACACGCACGCTGTTCATGCTCAACCACGCACAACAACTTTACAACGCGGGCGGCGGGATCATCAATCTACGGCTGGCGCTGACGCAGGGCGGCTATAACGCAGGCGGCGTGGCGGCGAGCTTTGGCACCCACGACGGCGGCGGCGCGGTAGACCTCTCGGTACGCAGCCGGGTGAATTGGGCCGTGTTGACGGATGAGATCGAGCCGTTGCTCTACGCGCTGCGCGTGGCAGGCTTTGCGGCATGGCTGCGCGATACGGACGAGCTTTACCCCGACTCCGCGATCCACATTCATGCCATTGCTATCGGGGATCAGGAACAATCCGAAGCGGCGCGGGCGCAGATCGACGGATTCTTCGGCTACCTGCGCGGCTACAACGGACTGCCACAAGTAGGCGGCGTGCCGCTGCCGGATCGCTATGGTGGCCCGGTGATCTGTCAGTGGATGATCGACCAGGGCTACACCGATCTGCGCGGCGCACCGAATCCGTATCCCACACCGGGCGGGACGACTGTGCCGCTGTGGGGGATTCCGTAGTGAGGCTGTGCCATGCGCCCCAACATTCTGCTCACAGGTGATCCCGGCTGTGGCAAAACGACACTGATCCGCCGCGTGATCACGCAGTTGGACAATGCAATGGGCGGTTTCTATACCCAGGAAATACGCATTGACGGCAACCGGCGCGGCTTCAAGATGATCACGCTGGATGGTGAGGAAGGTATTCTCGCGCACGTCGATATCGCCGGACCACCGCGCGTGAGCCGCTACGGAGTTGATGTAGCGGCGCTGGAAGCAATAGGCCTCGCCAGCGTGCGCCGCGCGCTCACCAGCACAGGGCTAATCGTGATCGATGAACTCGGCCCGATGGAGTTTTTCTCGGCGGCGTTTCAGCAGGTGGTGCTGGCTGCGCTGGATAGTGATCAGCGTGTACTTGGCACAATTGTCAAGCGCAGCACACCATTCGGGGACCAGATCAAAGCGCGGTCCGATGTGACTCTCATCACGGTATATCCCAACAACCGTAATGCACTGGTTGATGATCTGCTTGCACGGCTGCGAGACAGTTGATTTGCCCGTATTAGCTATGCGGCGCGACACATCACCCGGAAGAAGGGTTTTTTGGCACAACACACACCATCCCCGCCACGCACAATGCGCCTGCGTATCCAGCTTATCATCTTCACGCTGGCACGCCTGGTCATCAACACCGGCCACCGGATGGTATATCCCTTTCTGCCAGCGTTTGCGCGCGGCCTGAACACCACCGAAGGGGCAGTGTCGCTAGCCATTGCCGCACGGTCCAGCCTGGGCTTGATCAGTCCCATCTTTGGGGCGCTGGCGGATACACGCGGGCGCAAGTTCGCGATGCTGGTGGGCACACTGCTATTCACAAGCAGCATGTTGCTGGTGGTACTCTGGCCCACCTACCCGGCGCTATTCATCGGCCTGATGCTGGCCGGAGTTGGCAAGCTAATCTACGACGCGGCGCTGCAAGCCTACATCGGCGACCGTGTGCATTACGCTCAGCGCGGGCAAGAGATTGCCGTCACGGAAATAAGCTGGTCCGGCGCGTTCTTGTTGGGAATACCGCTGATCGGTTGGTTGATCGGGCGCTTGGACATCTGGCAAACACCGTTCACGCTGCTGGCGGGTCTTGGGGCGCTCGCGGCACTGTTGATCTGGCGTGCGGTCCCATCAGACGCAACACGCACAGACGATTTCCCCTCATTTATGCAGGGCATGCGCCTCGTGCTGGGACATCACCCCGCGTTGGCTGGCCTGTCGGTGAGTTTTTTGATCAGCGCGTGCAACGAAACCATCTTCATCGTTTACGGTACATGGATGGAAGGAACATTTGATCTTAAAGTTGCTGCCCTCGGCGCGTCGGCATTTATCATCGGTATCGCGGAATTGATCGGGGAAGGCACGGTTGCTGGATTTGTGGACCGCCTGGGCAAACGCCGCGCGGTGGCGCTTGGCATCGTGCTGAACACGGCAGCCGCGCCGCTGCTGCCTTTGCTCGGTTTTAGCGTTGAAGGCGCATTGGTCGCGCTGTTCCTGTTCTTTATCACGTTCGAGTTCGCGCTAGTGAGTTCGCTGCCGCTGATGACCGAACTCCTGCCGCACGCCCGCGCCACACTCATGGCGGGCAACGCCGCAGCTTTTGCCGGAGGACGCACGCTCGGTGCATTCCTCGGCCCGCCGCTGTTCGGGGTAGGGCTGGGAGCCAATGTCGCCGCCTGCATTGTGTTCAATCTCCTGGCGCTGGCGGCACTGTTATTATTTGTGACTCAAGATTAGCGAAAGTAGGGCTGTATGAATACATCGCCTACGGTGGCGCTGATGGTGACGTGCATGGTCGATCAGATCATGCCGGAAATCGGTGTCGCCGCCGTCAAACTTTTACGCCGCGCCGGGTATCGCGTCACGTTCCCACCGGAACAAACCTGCTGCGGCTAACCGTTTTTTAACAGCGGTTTCCGCGCGCAAGCGGCTGATCTGGCGCGCCACATGGTCGCGGTGTTCGACACCTGCGACGCGGTCGTGCTGCCCGGTGGATCGTGTGCGGCGTTCATGCGCAAAGAAGTTCCACATCTGTTGGCGGACGATCCCGGCTGGCATGATCGCGCGCTGCAACTGGGCGCGAAAACGTTCGAGCTAAGTCAGTTTTTGGTCAACGAAGCTGTCTGGGAACCCCGCGCCGCCACAGATACCCCCACCGTCACTTATCACGACT